>JAAFJB010000021.1 GCA_013297995.1 Chitinophagales bacterium
ACTATTGGTATGGCGTGTTGCCGTTCTTATGAATCAAGGTAAAGCAACTCCACAACAAGTAAGTATGGCCAAACGCAATAGTTGCGAAATAGCCGCAGATATTGCCCGCAATGCTCGCCAAATGCTCGGTGGTATGGGCATTACAGGCGAATACAGTATCATGCGCCATATGATGAATATAGAAAGCGTAATTACCTACGAAGGAACACATGATATTCATTTACTCATCACTGGAATGGATATAACGGGCTTGAATGCGTTTAAGTAGACGGTACACGGTAAGCCGTGAATATTTTTAATAAATTTGCGAATGAAAGTATTTCTCTTAGGTATGATGGGAACTGGTAAAAGCCATTGGATGCAACTATTGGCCGCAAAATTTAAAATTGATGGGTATGATCTGGACTCCCTAATTGAAGCACATCAAGAAAAAACCATTGGCGAAATATTTGAATCGGAAGGGGAAGCCTATTTTAGACAATTAGAAGCCGACTCACTTCGCCAGGTTGATCAAAAAAATAAGTATATACTAGCTACTGGTGGAGGCACTCCCTGCTTTCACAATAATATGCATTGGATGAATAAAGAAGGACTCACCATTTGGATTGATGAATCTATTGGGATATTGGCGAGCAGACTATCGGCTGAAAAAAGCCACCGCCCCCTCTTAAAAAATTTAACCGATGAAGCACTTGTTGAATGGCTCCAAACAAAACTATCTGAAAGAACGGCATTTTATTCCCTAGCCAAAATAAGATTGCAAGGCGAGAATATTTCATTAAATAACCTTACTAAACTTATTCACCAATATGCATAAAGGGTTTTTAATTATTGCCGCAATGCTCGGCGCTCTGGCTGTTATATTAGGCGCTTTTGGTGCACATGGATTAAAAGCACTGGCTTCCGAGCAACAACTTTTAAGCTATGATACCGCTGTTAAATACCAGTTTTACCATGTTTTTGCACTGGCTTTAACAGGGATGCTTTACCAATCCTTTCCCTCTAAATGGTTGCTCATAGCTGGAAGACTATTCATTGCTGGCATAGTTGTTTTCTCTGGTTCGCTTTACCTGCTTACTTTATTGGGTATTAATGGTTATCATCAATTCAATTGGCTGGGTGCCATCACGCCCATTGGCGGAGTTTTATTTGTATTAGCTTGGATTATGATTGGCTTTTCCCTATTTCGCCACAAGCCATAAGTGGAAAACTGTTGAATCAATTAAGCTTTTTTGCACATTGGTGAATCGGTGCTATTTTGGCATTAGGCAAAGTGTATATTTGTTTTCATGGCAAATAGCTTAAAAAAGAAAACGCCTCCTCCGCCGGATCCTGAAGCACTCGCTCCCGATAAGGAAGCCGAAGTAACCGTTGCCGAAGTAGTTAAAGACGAACGTACCGCTAAAATAGCGGGTGCTACCAGCTTATTATTTACACTATTCTTATTCATCTCTTTTACTTCTTACTTATTTACTTGGCAAGAAGACCAAGATAAGGTACAAGAGTTTGGAGTTAGAATTTTTGCCACCGATGATATAAAAGTTAATAACCTTCTCGGCGTTCTGGGTGCTTATTCAGCCCATACGCTTTGGTACAACGGGTTTGGCCTGGCTTCTTATTTTTTCTGTACCTTCTTTTTTGTACTTGGTATTAACCTATTATTCGCTAAAAAAATATTTCGACTCCTACGCAACCTCAAATATGTACTCATTGGTCTCGTAGTTTTTAGCATGACTTTTGCCTTTATTGCATATGGGGCTGACTTCTCTTGGGGGGGTGCTGTGGGCGAATACCTCAGCAGTTGGTTTATAAAGTGGATTGGCAAAGTAGGCACTGGTGCGGTTTTATTACTCACTGTTTTCAGCTACTTTATCTGGCGTTTTAACCCCAGCTTTCACTTGCCAGACTGGAAGTTTAACCTCTTAGATAAATCCCCTGAGCCTTTATCTAAGAATCTTGCGGTTGACGAACCCGCTTTATTTATTGATGAACAGCTTGAAACAGCTTTTACCGTTAACCCCATCGTTGAAGAAGAAACCGAAGCGTTTCCCATCAGCAACAACAAATTAAAGAATACAGGTAATAATATATCGGTGATCTTACCCGATCAAACTGTTGAAGTGAATCCCATGAACGAATTTGGGATGGTTGAAAAAGAAGAACCATTGGAAGATGAAATTCCAATTGAAGCCGAAGAAGATGAAATTGCAGAAGTTGATACACCTATTTTACAGCCAGTAATTCCTCCTACCATTCATATAGCTAGGCCAGCACCTATGCCTACCAATAATTTAGAATTAGAGATTAAGGAAACCCCAGAAGAATTGGAAGAGGAAGAAATGGCTGCTATTACAGCTACTGTTGGAAGTCTCGCCTCTAAATACGATGTAACGCTAGATCTAAAAGATTACAAGTATCCTAAGCTCGATTTATTGGAAACCCATGGCAGTGAAAAAATAGTACACGACCCTACTGAGCTAGAAACCAATAAAAATCAAATCATTGCCACACTTAAAAACTACGATATTGCCATTCAGCGTATTGCAGCCACAGTAGGTCCTACGGTTACCCTTTATGAAATTGTTCCTGCACCAGGTGTGCGCATCAGCCGTATTAAAAATTTAGAAGACGATATTGCCCTCAGCCTCGCTGCGCTCGGCATTCGGATCATTGCACCCATACCCGGTAAAGGTACCATCGGTATTGAAGTACCCAATGTTCGAAAGACCATTGTAAGTATGAAAACCCTACTCGCCAGCGAAAAATTTCAATCCAATACCTTTTCCCTTCCCATTGCAGTGGGTAAAAAAATTGACAATGATAATTTTATAGTAGACCTGGCTGCCATGCCCCACCTGCTTATGGCCGGTGCAACGGGACAAGGTAAGTCCGTCGGCCTCAATGCCATCCTCGTTTCTCTCCTCTATAAAAAACATCCCTCACAACTTAAATTCGTACTCGTTGATCCTAAAAAAGTAGAACTCAGCTTGTACCGAGTAATAGAGAAACATTTTTTGGCCAAATTGCCTGGCGAAGAAGAATCCATCATCACCGATACCAAAAAAGTGGTTCATACCCTCAATGCACTATGTATTGAAATGGACAATCGCTACGACCTTCTCAAAGAAGCGGGTTGCAGAAATATTAAAGAATACAACGAAAAATTTACCGCCCGTAAACTCAATCCCGAAAAAGGCCATCAATACCTTCCCTTTATTGTATTGGTAGTAGATGAGTTTGCAGACCTGATTATGACGGCTGGTAAAGAAGTTGAAATGCCCATTGCACGCCTCGCACAATTGGCTCGCGCCATCGGTATTCACCTCATTATTGCTACTCAAAGACCCTCTGTTAATATTATCACCGGTACCATCAAAGCCAATTTCCCCGCTCGTATTGCATTTAAGGTTTCTAGTAAAATTGACAGTCGCACCATCCTCGACGCAGGCGGTGCTGAACAGCTCATAGGTAAAGGAGATATGCTGGTAAGTTATAATGGAGAAATTACTCGCTTACAATGTGCTTTTGTAGATACACCCGAAGTAGAAGCTGTATGCGAATTCATTGGCGACCAGCGTGGCTACCCGCAAGCTTTTCTACTGCCCGAATACGTAGATGAAAAAGAAATGGAAGGGAAGGATTTTGACTCCAACGACCGCGATCCACTTTTTGAAGACGCGGCCCGACTCATCGTTCAAAGTCAAATGGGCTCTACCTCCCTGATCCAACGTAGAATGAAATTGGGATACAATAGGGCTGGTAGATTAATGGATCAACTGGAAGCCGCAGGCATTGTTGGCCCTAATCAAGGCAGTAAAGTAAGAGATGTTCACTTTAAAACCGATATGGAACTGCAGGATTTCCTAGATACCCTAGCATAAAACTTATTGAATCAGTTGATCTCGTTAAACTTATTAGCCCATCCACAGTCTACATAAACGATATACATATATTTGCATCCTAATTCAATCTAATGCTTAAATTTTACTTTGCCTTCTTGCTCATCACTAGTAGTTCATTCAGTTCATTCGCTCAGAACGACCCCGATGCCAAAAAAGTAATGGATGCTTTTGGTATTCAAGTAAAAAATTCAAAAGGAATTATGGCCAATTTTACCTTGAAATCTATTACCAGCAAGGGTAAGTCTAACGGTTCTAAATCGCTTACTCTTGCCATGCGTGGAGAGAAATACAACCTCAAACAAGGCGCAACAGAAATTATTTGCGATGGTAAAAATGTGTATAATTTTGATGGTAATAAAACCATTACCAAATCTGCAGTTGAAGAGTCTTCCCAAACTTTGAGCCCCCAAAAATTACTGGCCGGCACTTACGATAAAGATTTTACGTATAAATTGGTTTCTTCTAAAGGACGTTACGATGAAATTGAGATGACCCCCCTAGATAAACGCAAAAATTTTCAAAAAGTTAACCTCTTCTTTAGCAAAGGCAAACGCACACTCGCCAAAGCCAGCATACTCGATAAAAGCAATAATATTACGGAGTTGATCGTAAACAAAATCAACCTAAAAGCCACTGTTGCAGATGCATTATTTGTGTTCAACAAAGCCAACTACCCCAAAGACGTAGAAATACTCGACTAATATGCAAAAAATCGTATGCATTTTCCTACTCGGAATGGCATCATTTGCCAACGCACAATACAGTGCTAGATTTGTAGTAACTGATATAGCGACTAGAAAAAATGAAGACATCTACCTCTCTGGCAATTTTAATAACTGGAATCCCAAAGATGAAAACTATAAACTAAAACCCTTTGGCGGCACTCGCAAAAGCATTGTATTGAAAAACCTTGCTGCGGGTACTTATGTTTTCAAATTCTCTCGTGGTGAAAATAAACTGGAATGCAGTTCCGATGGTAGAGAAATTGCTGATAGACAATTAGACGTAAACAGCGATATCTCTAACGATTATACCATTGCTGGTTGGAAAGATGACTATCCCGATCGCCCCAAAACCTATACTGCCAGCCCCCAAGTGCGCATCATAGACACTGCTTTCTTTATTCCCCAACTCAATCGAAAAAGACGTATCTGGATTTATCTTCCCAAGGGTTATGCCAATGTTGGCAAAGCATACCCGGTTTTATATATGCACGATGGTCAAAATCTATTCAATGATAAAACCTCTTTTACAGGGGAATGGGGAGTAGATGAATGCCTCGATACCCTACAGTCTAAAATCGGTAAGGAATGTATTGTAGTAGGCATTGACAATGCTGGTGATAAAAGGATGACCGAATACAATCCTTACGACCATTTTCAGTATGGCAAAGGCGATGGCAAAGCTTATGCTGCTTTTGTTGCTACCACCCTCAAACCCTTTATAGATGCTAAGTACAGAACCCGCAAGGGGCGCGACTATACCTTTATTGCCGGCAGCAGCATGGGGGCTTTAATCAGTTGGTACACTGTGCAGCAATATCCCGATATTTTTGCCGGTGCTGGGGTACTATCGCCCTCTTTTTGGATCTCTCCGCAGATTGCCGTTGATGCTACTTTGTTTAATCCTGATCTAATACCTAAATTCTATTTTTATGTAGGAGAAAAAGAATCGGGTAATATGGTTGGGGATATGCAGAAGATAGCTGGCATCCTACAAAAGAAATCTAAGATCCAAATAAGAACAGTGGTAAACCCATTAGGTCAACACAATGAAACATATTGGCGAAAAGAGTTCCCCGACTTTTACAGGTGGATGGCAAGCGGTTGGTAAATCATTAGCAATATAAATTGACACTATAATGTAAAAGGCCCTACTAGAAAGCAAGGCCTTTTTCTTTTATACCCCCCGATATAAAAGTGCGATTTGTTCTGAGTAGAACAAGTGCAAAATAAAGGGGTATTCTTATGCTTTATATACCCTTAGTACGGTATATTTTATTTATTTTCTCAGTATCTGGTGCTCATAAGCCCATTTAACAAGACTTAGCAAATTGTTGGTACCCGTTTTTCTGAATATATTCTTCCGATGTGTTTCTACGGTTCTAACGGCAATATTCAACTCGTCTGCTATTTGCTTATTGGAATAATCCTGCTCCATCCAATTAATCACTTCTTTCTCACGCTGGGTTAAATGAATGGTTTCAACCTCTTTTTTTAGGTTAGAATGATTGGCTAGTGCGGAGAGAATTATTTCTTGAAAATAAATACCACCCTCAAATACTTTCTTAATGGCGTATACCAACTCACCCACATCGGTTTGTTTTAATAAGTAGCCTGCAATATCTGCTTGGTCAATCATCTGATCTACCAATGCTCCTTCACCATTCATGCTAAGGGCAATGATTCTTACTTGCGGGTGTTGAATTTTTACTTCAACGGCCAGTTGTAGTCCGCTCATTTCAGGCATCATCAGATCAGTAAGTAGAATGTCAATTGGGTGTTGATCTAATAGTCGCAACATTTGCTTGCCGTTGTTGGCAGTACATACAATTTGTATTTCAGCCCTATCTTTCAACAAAGCGGTGAGCCCATCAATTACAATTTGGTGGTCATCTACCATTGCGATTTTTATCATACAGCCGACTGATTTTTCTCATTTAATGGAATATAAATAGCTACCAATGTTCCCTTTCCTTCCCCTGAATTCCACTCAACGGTTCCTTGAAGGTACTGAATTCTCAGCTTGATATTTTGTAAACCTATGCCTGCCGATAAACCCAATTGTTTTGGATTAAACCCTTTTCCATTGTCTTCAATCATCACATCTATTCCATCTGAAGAGCGAATAATAGATATATCTAGTTCCGCAGCTTTGGCGTGTTTAATTACATTGTTTACACTTTCCTGAATTACCCGGTATAGCACAGTCTCAATATGCGAAGGTATGGGGGTGGTTAACCCTTCTGCTGTTAAATTAATATTAAGGGAACGATGGTCTATCTGCCCAATAAATTCCTGTACCGCACTTACCAACCCCTTCATTAACAAAGCATTGGGCATCATATTGTGACTCACCTGTCGTACTTCTTTACAGCTTTCATCTACCATAGCAATACATTTTTGCAGCAGCAAACCTTCTTCACTGTCTTTATCCTTAACTTGGTTGTTTAAGGCTTGCAAGTTCATCCAAGTGGCAGACATTAACTGACCAACCCCATCGTGTAAATCACTGGCTATTCTTTTGCGCTCTTTCTCTTCTGCCGTAATAATATCAATGGTGGACTGTTCCTGCTGCAACATCAACTTTTCTTGATACGCTTTCTGCTGCTTTATTTTATTCCGCCTATATAATCCGTAAGCAATCAAGGCCAATAGTGCAGCACCAATGATGCCAATGGTTATTTGGTTCTTCTTGCGTGAAACTTCTAGTTGATCTATTTTACGCTGCCTACTCAAGAGCTTAATCTTATCTTCTTTAATATTGGAGTCGAGGCTACTTTGCAATAGTTTTTTATTCTGTTCTAATAAAAGCAAACTGTCTGATTTTAATAGGAGAGATGCATCAGCCAATTCAAGGTCTTGCTTTGCTAGTAAGAATTGGTTTTGCTGAATAGCCAATTGTTGGTTGGAAATGGCCAAGGTTTTAATAGAATCTGATTTATTCAACAAGTTAATGCGCAACTGTTTTTTCTCCGTCTCATATTGGGTTTGTAATTCATTTACTTGTCGTATTACTTTTTCACTGGTGGCTTTTTCGGTTATTCTTACATATTTGGTTCTATATACCAATGCACTTCCAAAATTTCCCATTAAAGAATCTAAGGAAGAACGGTGGTTGTAAATTTCACCAAGGGTATTATCGTCAGCGCCAAATTTTGCAGCGGTTTGTTCTGCTGATTCAAACCATTTTAAGGCCTCGGGATATTCTTTTAAATGAGTATAGCTATAGCCAATATTTTGCTCAATTAATGCAACCCCCAATTTTGTCTGGTTCTCTTTGGCCAGATCCAGCCCCTTTTTTAAAAAACCAATTGCTGGTTCATAATTTGCTTGGCGAAGATTGAGTGCACCTAAATTATTATAACATACTTGCATGCCCCTTTTAAAGCCAACCTGTTTAAACAATTCTAGGCTTTTATCTAGTTCAATCAATGCTTTTTCATAATGGGTCTCTTCAATGTACACATTGGCAAGATTTACATGGGTAATGCCTAAATTCAGCCAGTCTTTCACAAGGGTATTGGCTTCTAAACTTTTAGTATAATATGCAATTGCTTTGGAGTAGTTTTTAGTCTGGAAGAAAAGGCGACCTAAATTATTTTGAGTTGAACCAATCGTTTTGGTATCATGGGTGGCTTCCTGTATTTGCAATGATTTAATTAAGTACCCAATGGCATTTTCGGGTTCACTCTTATCGGAATATAAAGTGCCAAGACCATGATATACTGCGCCTAGGGCTTTGGAATTGTTGAGTTTTAAGGAAATATTCTCTGCTTTTTTATAATAACTTATAGCCGTATCAAATTTATTTTGCATGCTATAAACCTGGCCGAAACGTATATAACTGGCAATAAGCTCATCCGTATTCTTTAATTGCTCCCAAATAGTAGCTTCCTGCTGAATAAATGAAATGGCTTTTTGCGGAATACGTTTGGTAATATAATAGTTGGCTTTGCTTCGGTACGCACCTGCAAATCCGGGTTTAAATTGTAAGAATTTAGACAGTTGGATGGCCTCGTTGGCATAATTAAAACTATTGATAGAATCTTTAAAAGAATATAAGTAGGCAAGATGGGCGAGCAAATTCACCCGATTGGTGTCTTTGCTTACGAGGGGTAATTTTTTAAGGAGACTATCAATTTCTCTTTGGTGTTGGGCCTGACTCCACAAGGTTGTAGAGCCTATAAGAAAAAACATAATTAAGAGCCAGTATATTTTTTTCATCTTTTTAGTTTAATCACCCTCATTCAAAAAACAGCGTTAAAATTAATCACGTTGCATTCAGTATTCTAAAAGTAACCCCCTCAATGGCCAATTGTGTATTTGGGAATATGGTTATTGCTTCAGATAAATAGTCGTTTAACTGTTCATATTTACTGCTAAAATGCCCCAGCAAAAGCCTTCTAGCATTTGCTTTTAGTGCAATGGTTGCAGCTTGTACCGTAGTAGAATGAAATCTTTCCGCAGCACGATCCTCCATTTCTTTTAAATAAGTAGACTCATGATAAAGCAGATCCACTTCTCTGGTTACTTCTGCCAATCTTTCATCGTAAATGGTATCTGCACAATAAGCATAACTTCTTGGGGCAGCATTGGTAACGGTAACTTGATGATTGTAAATGATTGAACCATCAGGATGGGTATAATCTTCTCCTGCTTTTAAAGCTGGATAAAAACCAGTCGGAATTTCAAATGATTTCAACTTGTGTGTATCAATTTTACGAGGCGATTTTTTTTCCCTCACTAAAAAGCCCCAGCAAGGAATACGGTGTTGGGTGGCAAAACAAGACACGGAAAATTTAGAAGTATCTACTAATACAGTTTCTTTTTCAAGGGGATGAAAAACCAGTTCAAAAGGAAGGGTAGTAGCCGCAACTTTTAGCTGAAGTTCAATTATAGCATCCAATCCCGAAGGGGCGTAAAGGTAAAGCGGCTGCTCTCTACCCAATAATCCCATACTGGTGATGAGACCAATCAATCCAAAATAATGATCGCCATGCAAATGCGAAATGAAAATATGGTTCAACTTGCCCCTGCGTACCTTGTATCGCGACAATTGCATTTGGGTGCCTTCCCCACAATCAATCAAAAGCAACTGATCCCCAATGGTTACAATTTGAGCGGTCGGATGCCGATCATAAGCAGGTAAAGCTGAATTATTGCCCAAAATGGTAACGGCGAACATAGCAAATGAGTAGAAAATGAAGAAGGATTGATTGTTTCAAAAATAAGACAAATTATTATTTTTTATGCTGCATAATTGCCTTTTTATCTGCTTCTTTTAATATTTTTACCCAAATCACCACTTCTCAAAGTAAAGAAGGCCAAAAAAATGGAGTCAAATTACTATTTTTTCATAAAAAATAATACCTTTGCGCCGATAAAAAAGAAAGAGTCTAATTCTGGAGTCTATTAAAAAATTTTGAGATGCCTTATTTAACAACAGAAAGAAAAGCCAGCATTTTTGCTGAATTTGGTGGAAGCGTTAGCAATACGGGTTCAATTGAAGCACAAGTTGCTATATTAACTGAACGTATTTCACATATTTCCAAGCACTTGCAAGCCAACAAGCATGATCATTCTACCCAGCGCGGTTTGATGCAAATGGTTGGTCAACGCAAGCGATTATTAACGTATATGCAAAAGCACAACCTTACTGGTTACCGTGCTTTAATTGAGAAACTAGGATTAAGGAAGTAAAGTATCCCTTAGCGTATAAATCATTCCCAACTGGCCATTTATGGTGGTTGGGAATGGTTGTTTATCACCAATTCATTCTGCAGCAATACTGCTGTAGAACAACCCTACCACAATTTATATGTTAATACAACCAATAAGTGTAAGTTTTGATCTTGGCGGTGGCCGCGAAGTCACCCTTGGAACAGGCAAATTAGCTCGTCAAGCTGATGGTGCAGTTACCGTACAACAGGGCAATTGTATCATCATGGCCACTGTTGTGGCCAATAAAGACCCAAGAGATGGGCAAGATTTTTTTCCGCTTAGTGTAGACTATCAGGAGAAATTTGCCGCTGCTGGTCGCGTTCCTGGATCTTTCTTCAAAAGGGAAGCTCGGTTAAACGATTATGAAATATTAACCAGTCGCTTAATAGATCGTGCATTGCGTCCTTTGTTCCCAGAAGATTATCTCTGTGATGTTCAAGTATTAATCAGTCTCGTTTCTAGTGATACAGAAATTATGCCCGATTCATTGGCTTGTCTCGCCGCTTCTGCTGCATTGGCGGTATCTGATATTCCAATTAAAGAAATTATTTCTGAAGTAAGAATAGCAAGGGTAAACGGTGAATTCATTGTAAATCCTACCCGTAGCCAATTGGCTGCTTCTGATTTAGAATTTCTCATTGCGGCTACCGAGAAAAACCTGATGATGGTAGAAGGAGAGGCAAAAGAATGTGCGGAAGCTGACTTAGTAAAGGCGCTTGAAATTGCACACGATGCCATCCGTTTACAAATTAAAGCACAGGCTGATCTTAGAGATAAGAAAGGAGTAAGCACTAAGCGTGATTACAAAAAGCCAGAGCAAGATGAAACCATCAAGCAAAAAGTGTACGAATTTGCCCAAGCAAAAGTGTATGAAATCTCTCGAAAGGGCTCTGCTAAACATGAAAGAAGCGATGCATACAGTGCATTGAGAGAAGAAATTATGGCCAGCCTCGGTACAGAAATCACCGATTTACAAAAGAAATTAGCCAAGAAATATTACGAAGATCTGAAATGGGAAGTCGTTAGAAATATGATTATAGACGATAGGATTCGCCTCGATGGTCGTAAGCTAGATGAGGTTCGTCCCCTGGCTATGGAAGTATCTCCATTGCCAACTCCACACGGGTCAGCTTTGTTCACAAGAGGTGAAACTCAATCACTTACAACGGTTACTTTCGGAACTAAATTAGATGAGTTATTGGCAGAAACTGCAGCTAAATCAGAATATACCAAATTTTTCCTGCACTATAATTTCCCACCATTCTCAACGGGCGAAGTAAAGATGATGCGTGGAGTAGGTAGAAGAGAAGTAGGGCACGGAAACTTGGCCATGCGTTCTTTGAAGCAGATGATGCCAGGAAGTGAATATGCATACACGGTGAGGGTGGTAAGTGATATTTTAGAAAGCAATGGATCTTCTTCCATGGCAACCGTATGTGCTGGTTCGCTGGCATTGATGGATGCAGGGGTTCCTGTAAAAAAGCATGTTAGTGGAGTAGCAATGGGCTTGATTACCAGAGAAGATGGAAAATATGCTATTCTCACCGATATCTTAGGTGATGAAGATCATTTGGGCGATATGGATTTTAAAGTAACCGGTACCAAAGATGGTATTTGTGGCGTACAGATGGATATTAAAGTAGATGGATTGAGTATGGCAGTAATGATGGAAGCCCTTGCACAAGCAAGAGCTGGCCGCTTATCTATTCTTGATGCAATGTACGAGTGTATGCCTTCAGCTCGCTCTGAAGTGAAGCCTCATGCTCCACGGATGGTTAAATTAATTATTGACAAAGAATTCATTGGTGCGGTAATCGGGCCAGGCGGTAAAGTAATTCAAGAAATTCAGCGCGAGACGGGTGCTACTGTAAATATTGAAGAAGTAGGAAATACGGGAGAAGTAAGCATCTTCTCTGCTTCAAAAGAGAGCCTAGATAAAGCGGTTAACTGGGTGAAAGGAATTACTGCTATGCCCGAAGTAGGGGATGAATACGAAGGTCCAGTAAAAGGCATTAAAGAATTCGGAGCTTTTGTTGAATTCATGCCTGGCAAACAAGGATTATTACATATCAGTGAAATTAGTTGGAGCCGTTTAGAAACAATGGATGGTATTTTTAAGGAAGGTGATATGGTAAAAGTTAAATTGGTAGGGGTAGATCCTAAAACAGGCAAATTTAAGCTCAGTCGCAAAGCGCTGATGCCTAGGCCTGATGCCAGAACCAGTCAACAAAACAATGATCAAGCATAATTCTTCAGCTCATCATATATTGGCTCGCTACTTGGCGGGCCATTTTTAATTCCAGTAAATCATGGATGCATACATACAAATTGACATTGCAATTGAAAATGAGCAGCAGCGTGAGTTGCTAATTGCAGAACTGAGTGGAATTGGCTTTGATGGATTTTTAGAAGAAGAACAATTGTTGAAAGCATTTATTCCAGAAGAGCTATACCAATCAGAAGACCTTCTTTTTTTATTGAACAAATACAAGATAACTCATTTATTATCAGTTGTTAATAGTCAAAATTGGAACGCCCTTTGGGAATCCAATTTTGATCCAGTATTGGTAGATGATTTTGTAGGTATCCGAGCTGATTTTCATGCGCCCTTAGTAGGCTTTTCGTATGAATTGGTGATTACACCAAAGATGAGTTTCGGTACGGGACACCATGGTACTACATACTCAGTAATGCGGCTAATGCGAAATATTGATTGTACAGGGAAGCGGGTTTTTGACTTTGGAACAGGCACTGGTATATTAGCTATATTGGCTGAAAAATTAGGAGCAGCGAAAGTGCTTGCAGTTGACAATGACAATTGGTGTATAGAGAATGCTTCAGAAAATATTTTAGTAAACAAATGCAATTGTATTGATATACAATTACTTAGTGAAGTTCCAGTTGATCAAGAATATGATATTGTAATCGCCAATATCAACCGTAATATTATTGAAGCCAACCTTTCGGCCTTGTCAACCATAGTAGCAAGAAATGGTATATTGGTATTGAGTGGATTGTTGCAGAGCGACGAAACTGATATGATTGATGCTAGTCTTGCTTTGGGCTTTGAGCACCAGAAAACCTTAGAAAAGGATGGGTGGGTGGCGATTCAGCTTTTTGGATCTAAGATACCCCGAGCCGAATATTAAATAATTATTACCTTAGCCAATCAACCGCTTATCTTTGCAACACCAACTTACAACCACATGAATGAAGTATTATTGATACTACTTGCCTACTGTATTGGTTCAGTACCTACGGCAGTATGGGTGAGCAAGCATTTTTTTAATATTGATATTCGCGATTACGGAAGTGGCAATGCTGGTGCTACCAATACTTTTCGAGTACTTGGCCCTAAGTGGGGAAGCTTTGTGATGCTGGTTGACGTAATTAAGGGGGTTGTAGCTACTTCATTGTATATTTTATTGCCATATTACCTTACTGATGAGTGGGATAGAACCAATTTTATGATTGGTCTTGGTCTTGCAGCCGTATTGGGTCATATTTTCCCCATTTGGGCAGGCTTTAGGGGTGGAAAAGGGGTAGCAACCTTATTGGGAATGGCTGTAGCTATTCAGCCTTTAGTAGCGGTATGTTGTATTGGGGTGTTTTTATTAGTACTGTATTTAACACGTTTTGTTTCCCTTAGTTCCATTTTAGCAGGTATCTCATTTATGGTATTTATTCTTTTTATATTCAATGAAAAAGAAACACTGTATCGTATTTTTGCGGTGTTAGTTGCTTTGATGATCGTACTCACCCACCAGAAAAATATATCCCGCATTTTTAAAGGAACAGAAAGTAAAATCCCCATTTTGAAATTCCGAGATAAGCGAAGGGATCGTAAGTAGCTTTATCCTTTGGCATAGTTTTTATATATTTATCCGTATGAAAAAAGTTGTGAATAATAGCCGCTTTATAATAAGCACTTTTGCAGTATTGATGCTTTTAACCGCTTGTAAGCAAAATGCAATAACAGGTCGTAAGCAATTGTCATTGGTATCTGAGTCAGAAGCTCAATCCTTAGCTGCCGGTCAGTACGCTTCGTTTATTAATACCAATAAAGTGGTGGCTGCCAATCAAGCTGAAGCTACAATGGTAAAAAGAGTAGGGGGTAAAATTGTAGAAGCCATTAAAAGTTATTATACCCAAAAAGGATTGTCTGCTGAATTAGAGGGCTATACTTGGGATATCAACCTAGTAAACGACCCTCAAATGAATGCTTGGTGTATGCCTGGTGGGAGGATTGTAGTGTACACTGGAATACTCCCTGTTACAAAAAATGAAGCGGGTTTGGCCGTTGTTATGGGGCATGAAATTGCACATGCTTTAGCGAGGCATGGCAGTGAACGAATGAGTCAAGGTTTAATGCAACAGGGTTTAGGAGCAGGCCTATCCATTGCACTGTCTAGCAAACCTGCTTTAACGCAGGATTTATTTGCCCTCTCATATGGAATTGCTTCTGGCACTATTATGCCAGCTTTTAGTAGAACTAATGAGTTGGAAGCCGACCGATTTGGCCTTATGTTTTCAGCATTGGCTGGGTATGATCCAAGAGAAGCTATTGCTTTCTGGACAAGGATGTCAGCTGCATCGGGTAAATCTAATATGCCATCACTTTTGAGTACACATCCAAGCGATGAAGTGCGAATTGCAGAGCTGAATAAAATAATGGAGTCTACGGTTAGAAACTACTATAAAAAACGGTAGTATTTTATTGATAATCAATTAGATAGCTCATTTAATGAACAAATAGAAGCTGGTTTTTGTAAAAAAAGGTAAATAGTTTACTTACTACGGCAACATTTTTTTAACTTTGCACTCTTTTTACTAGTATTTAAACCTTCTTTAGGGCATGTCTAATCAAACTTTGCTTGAAAAATTACAATTAAAAGAAGAAAAGAATCTGCTGATTCAGGGACTACCTTCTTCTATAGAAAAACAATTTGCTAAGTTAACTTATGCCAAGAATATTACTCCATTGTTGAGAAGTAGGAAAGTAGATTTTGCTATAGTTTTTGCAATTAGTCAGCACCAGCTCAAAACAGTACTTAAAGATGTGTTTCCCGCCTTGCACGATGAAACTAAGCTTTGGATTGCCTATCCAAAAACGGCTAGTAAAATAGCCAGTGACCTGAATAGAGATTGCAGTTGGGATTGCTTAACCCACCAGTCATACGAATCTGTTCGACAAGTTACGCTAGACCATGTTTGGAGTGCCATGCGGTTTAAGAAATCTGACCAAATACCCAATCGTTCAAGGGCATTTGCCGACACCAAAATCACTCCAAATGGAATTGATTTTGAAAAGCGGTTGGTAAAAGCCCCAGTAGAATTAGATCGGCTTTTTACTACCCACACCGAAGCCAAAGAATTTTTTGCTTCACTTTCCTTTACCAATCAAAAAGAGTATATTTCTTGGATTGAATCAGCCAAAAAAGAAGAAACCCGCCAGCGACGCCTTGAGACTGCTCTAGAAAAATTGCTTGCCGGAAAAAAGAATCCTTCTGAGAAGTAATTATTTTGGTGAAATAGAGGTCAAGAATATAAGTGCAAATGATGTTCTTGTTAGGTATCCACACACAACAGAGGTACCCGAACCTGAGGAAGCAAGATGGTATTACCAATTGGCAAACAAAATTAAAGCGTAGGTGTATGAAAAGATTGTCTTATAAAAGAAACTATTTATTTTACCTATTGCTCTGCTGCTTGGGTTTTCTATTGAACACGATCAATGCCCAAGAAGTACCATCAAAAGCCTATAGTGACGAGTATAAAAAAATAATGGAACGAACTGCCTGGTGGCGTGAAGCTCGCTTTGGAATGTTTATTCATTTTGGTGCTTACGCAGTGCCAGCCCGTGGGGAATGGGTGAAGTCTATTGAACGCCTCAGTACCGATACTTACCAAAAATATATTGATGAATTTAATCCCGTTGATTTCAACGCTAAAGCATGGGCAAAGACTGCCAAAGCTGCTGGAATGAAATATGCAGTGCTCACCGCAAAACATCACGATGGTTTTTGTTTGTTTAATAGTAAACTTACCAATTATAAACTCAGTAATAATTTTAATGGGCGCGATTTAGTGAGAGAATTTTTAGATGCATTTCGTGCAGAAGGGCTAAAAGTAGGACTCTATTATTCATTAATTGACTGGCACCACAATGATTATCCAAATGTGGGGAATCACCCACAACGAGACGACAAAGAATATGGCAAACAGAATTTTAAATGGGATAACTATCTAAAATATATGCATGGTCAGGTTGAAGAACTCATTACCAATTATGGGAAACTTGATATCATGTGGTTCGACTATTCTTTTGATGAGTATAGTGGTGAAAAGTGGAAAGCATCCGAACTGGTTGCTATGATTCGGAAGCATCAACCCAATATTATTTTAGATAATCGGTTATCTGTACATGAGGGATCATCTGCAAAACAAAGAACTATTAGCAAAACGGGTGATTTTGAAAGTCCAGAACAGGGGATTCCAGACGCTCCTCTTTTAGATAAATACCAAAACTTGCTTCCTTGGGAAACCTGTCTCACCCTAAATGGTGGATGGGGATATACAGAACAAGATCATAATTGGAAATCACCAGAACTCATTGTACAATCTCTTGTAAATTGCGTAAGTAAAAATGGAAATTTATTGTTGAATGTAGGGCCGAATGCTAGGGGACTAATACCAAAAGAATCAGAAGATATTTTAGCAGAAGTTGGTAAATGGATGGCTTTGAATGGCGAGAGTATTTATGGATGCGGCGCTGTTAATTTAGCTAAGCCCGATTGGGGGCGTTATACACAAAAAGGGAATATTGTTTATGCACACTGGCTTCATCCAACTATAGGCGATTTAAATGCCAAAGGAATTGAGGGAGATAAAGTAAAGAATATTTATTTATTACAATCTGGTGCTGAACTAGCTCATAAAAAAACTTGGTGGGGAAATACAGATATAGGCAACCTCTTTATCACTGTTGGTAGCTCACCCCAGAAACCCGTTGATTTTGATACTGTGGTAAAAATTGAGATGAAGAAATAAAATAGAGGAGATTACTAACCCATATCTAATTTATTTAAAAAGTAGGTAGAAAACCTGATTAGAGGGTTCTTGCTAAACTAATATTGGAGTTTTTCTTATTCATTCTACATTTATCACTGCAATACTTTACTTCATTCCAATTTTTTTCCCATTTCTTTCGCCAAGTAAAAGCTCGTTCACAAGTAATGCAGATTTTTGAGGGTAGGTTTGATTTTTTTACACCTTGCATATTAGGTTGTATTAAATGGGTGATATTATTTATCGTTTACTGATTTTATTCATCGAAATATTTTTTTGGAGACTACATTTAAAGCGATTGATTTTAGTATTTCTAATTGCTGCATGTTTTTGACTAGTTCCAGAATTCACCCTAGCTCTCCACAAATTAAAACTACTGCGCTTTAAATTATTTCTCATCAACCCAATTGTATCGGCCTCAGAAAATCCAAACTGAAATTTAATGGCTTCAAATGGAGTACGGTCTTCCCAAGCCATTTCAATGATTCTGTCAATATCTTTTTGCTCCATTAATATTCATTTTGAAATTCCACAACAAATATTTATAACATCAAAAGCTAACTTTTGTTGTTATAAAGCATCACCCCTAACACTTGTTAGTTTTATTTGTAAGTTTGTGCTTTAAATAAAATCAATGCCCAACAAACTCGTTTATATTGTAGCTGCCGTCAGAACGCCAATTGGTAGTTTTGGGGGTTCTTTAAAAAATTTTACAGCCCCACAATTAGGTGCTATTGCCATCAAGGGTGCTATTGCCAAAGCTGGTATTGACCCAGCTTTAATTGATGAAGTATTAATGGGTTGTGTATTGCAGGCCAATACGGGACAAGCCCCTGCGCGCCAAGCAGCTATTTTTGCTGGCCTACCCAATTCTGTTATTGCTACTACCATTAATAAAGTATGCGCCAGTGGTATGAAAGCCATTGCACAAGGTGCTCAAGCTATATTATTGGGTGATGCCAATATTGTGGTGGCTGGTGGCATGGAAAGTATGAGCAATGTGCCTTTCTACAATGCTAATATGCGCTGGGGTAATAAATATGGCCACGTGAATTTATTGGATGGACTTGCCAAAGATGGGTTGACAGATGTTTACCACAATTATGCGATGGGTAATGCAGCTGAACTTTGTGCCAAAGAGTATAATATTAGTCGCCAAGATCAGGACGAATTTGCCATTGAAAGCTACAGAAGGAGTCAAGCTGCTTCCAACAATGGCTTATTTGACGCTGAAATTATTCCCATCTCTATTCCGCAACGAAAAGGAGAGCCACTGCTTTTTGCTAAAGATGAAGAGCCTTTTAATGTTCAATTTGATAAAATTCCTTCGCTTAAATCTGCATTTTTAAAAGATGGTTCTGTTACTGCCGCCAATGCAAGTACTATGAATGATGGTGCTGCCGCACTAGTTTTAATGAGTAAGGAGAAAGCCGATGAGTTATCACTGAAACCGCTAGCCATTATTCGCAGCTATGCAGATGCGGAACAAGCACCTGAATGGTTTACTACCACACCTTCATTGGCAGTTCCAAAAGCGGTTGCTAAAGCGGGACTAACCATGAATGATATTGATTTTTTTGAATTGAACGAAGCTTTTGCGGTAGTAGGAATTGCCAATACGCAAAAAATGAAACTCAATCCCGCTAAAGTAAATGTAAATGGGGGTGCTGTTTCATTAGGTCACCCTCTGGGTTGCAGTGGTGCTAGAATTGTGGTTGCCCTTATTAATGTGCTGAAGCAACAGGGTGGCAAAATTGGAGCGGCTGGAATTTGTAATGGTGGTGGTGGGGCCAGTGCCATGGTAATAGAAAATATAACTTAAATATTACTGATGCCTACTCGCTCATGAATAAACTTACCACTGCTTGCTGCTTGAAGCATTTCTAGGGCAAGATCTCCTGCATTAATTTTATAATTATTGGGCTCAGTAGGGTAGTTGGTACTGGTAATATATAAGCCAGTTTCATCTGCATCTATAATGTCGGGGGCACAAAAAAAACTCCACTCCAATGAAGAAACTTGTAGCAATTCAAATGCTTTCTGGTGTTCCTTACCCACTGCTATATATTGTTCGGGATAGTCTTCGTCTTCAATTAATAATCCCCCATCTGGGGCATTTAATATTCCTATACCGCCGAGTGCTACCAGCCGTTTCAATCCCTTTTTTTGCATCTGCTCAATAATATTTTTCATGCCGAGGCTTCTGGTTTGGTCACTGCCATCAAAAGATCCGCCCAAAACAGAAATAACAGCATCGGCTTTTTCTATTGATTTGTAAACGGCTTTAGCGTCAAAAATATATCCCTTAATGGCAGTTAGTTTTTCATTGCGGTTATCGGCATCAATCAAGTCCACCACATTTCTGCCAAAGGCAGTCACTTCAAAACCCTTATTCAGTGCTTGTTGAACCATTCTTTTGCCAACTAAACCAGTGGCACCGAAAAGGGTAATATTCATAGCGTAAGTATTAAAATATTAGGCTACTTGTTCTTCAATTTCAGCCATGGTAATTCCTTGGTGACTTTCATCGTATACACATTCGCCTTTTTTTATTACCAGTACTTGTGGCGATTCGTGGTGCACGCCAAATCGATCTGCTACTTCATTAGAAAGGGCTCGATACTGAATAAGATCCAATAAATAAAAGTCAGTTGAATTGGGGGTATTTTCTCGCTCCAAACGATTCAATGCCATAGAGCTGATGCTGCAACGGGTACTATGCTTAAAAATCACTTGCGCTTTTTGATGAGAGAGGGAATTGATTTTATCCAGTTGATCTAAGTGGGTTAATGGAATCCAATGCATAAAAATATTTCTGCAAAATTAGACCATTCCATCCAGTTAACCCCTGAAATAGCGCGGATTGGTAGTAGGGCATCCTTTACCTTTAACAGAGGCGCAGGAAGACAGAAGGATACTATAAAAACCAATCAATAAAAAAGCTAATAATACTTTTCTCATAACAATTAAGTTAAATATAACCGCAATAGAGTGCTTTGTAAAGATAATTAATTATGCTAAAATGCTGCCTGATTCTGTTAAATTAACAAATTTGTATTATAGTAACGTTTGTGAAGGCTATTTATTTCAATGATTAGCTTGCTAAATAATCTATTAGGCAGTAAGGCATATATGGTAGATTAAACATATTTTCGTTGTAAAATTGATTTTTTCAAACTGAAAGTCCACGGAATATATGAATTTACAACTTGAACGCCCCCTCGCTTTTATTGATTTGGAAACAACTGGGGTGAATGTGAGCACAGATCGTATTGTTGAGATTGCAATGGTTAAAATCTCTCCAGATGGAACAAAACTGGTAAAGAGAAAACTTATTAATCCACTTATGCCTATTCCAGTAGGGGCTAGTGAAATACATGGTATTACAGATGAAATGGTAAAAAACGCTCCAAGTTTTAAAATGGTGGCGAATGAGGTGAAGCAGTTTGTTGAAAACTGTGATTTGGCAGGATACAATAGCAATCGGTTTGATATTCCTATGTTGATTGAAGAATTTTTAAGAGCGGGGATTGAATTTTCTACGGATGGTATAAAGTTGGTGGACGTACAGAAAGTATTTCACATGATGGAGCAACGCACTTTGGGTGCTGCTTATAAATTTTACTGCAATAAAGTATTGGAGGGAGCGCATGGTGCTGAAGTGGATGCCACCGCAACTTGGGAAATTTTGGAAGCTCAAATAGAGCGATACCCTCAAATTGGTAATACGGTAGAGACAGTTGTTAAATTTACTGGGGAGGATGATATTGTTGATTTCGCTCGACGTTTTATTAAAGATAAAGGCATAGAGATTTTTAATTTTGGAAAGCATAAAGGAAAGCCTGTAGTGCAGGTGCTTAAAGAAGAGCCACAATATTATGATTGGATGATGAAAGGCGATTTCGCCATGAATACCAAGCAAAAACTCACCGAGATTCTCAACAGAACCCTTATAAAGAAGTAGTAGTTGGAAAAAATTGTAATCATACCTACTTATAATGAAAAGGATACCATTACTTCCATTATTCAAGCTGTATTTAATTTACAGTTAAATTACCATGTGTTGGTGATAGATGATGGTTCTCCTGATGGCACTGCGAGTATTGTGAAAGAATTAATTATACAATACCCTAACCAACTTTTTATTGAAGAACGGGGATCTAAAAAAGGCTTAGGAACCGCTTATATACACGGTTTTAAATGGTGTTTGTTAAAAGGGTATGAATATATTTTTGAGATGGATGCAGATTTTTCACACGATCCCAATGATTTGGAACGATTGTACCTTGCTTGCAAAAATGGGCCTGCTGATTTATCTATTGGCAGTCGTTATGTAAAAGGAGGGAAAACAGAAAACTGGCCACTTGATAGGCAATTGTATTCAAGGGGGGGAGCTTTGTATACAAAGCTGCTTACTTGGATGCCCATACAAGATCCTACAGCAGGATTTGTGTGTTATAAACGAGCTGTGCTTGCCGCTATTAATTTTGATATGATTTCTTTTGTTGGATATGCTTTTCAAATTGAAATGAAATTTGCCGCTTGGAAGTTGGGCTTTAAAATTAAGGAAGTGCCCATTACATTTCGCGATCGCCAAGCAGGAGTTAGTAAAATGAGCAAGGGCATTATTAAAGAAGGGGTAATAGGGGTAATTAGTATTCAATGGCAAAGTATGTTTAAGAACTATCGAAGTCGACTTTCTAGCAAATGAAAAAAGCACTCATACAATTACATGTTGCAGTTTTTCTAGCTGGATTCACGGGTATTTTGGGCGTATTGATTTCTTTAGATGCAATGCCACTGGTTTGGTATAGAATTGTAATCACTGTTTTTAGTCTTTCTTTATTAAACAGGGTTTTTAAAAAAACAATCTTACTTCCTAAGAAATCTGTTTTAAAACTATTTTTTATTGGAACTTTAATTGCGTTGCACTGGGTGGCATTTTATGCAAGTGTAAAACTAAGTAATGTATCTATTGCCTTGGTATGTTTTTCTTCGGTAGGGTTGTTTACCGCATTGTTAGAACCTGTATTTATTACCAAAAAAATAAACTGGACAGACTTGCTACTTGGCGGTTTGAGTCTCGCAGGTATTTGTCTTATTTTTCAATTCGATCAACGATACCGATTGGGAATAATAGTGGGATTGGTTTCGGCTTTTTTGGCTGCTTTATTTTCAGTTTTTAATAAACGAAATATGCATATTGCAGAACCCAGTGTAATGATGTTGTATGAACTTATGGGTGGATTGGTATTGCTAACCTTGCTTATGCCTGTATATATATTCTGGTACCCACATGCGGTTTTAATTCCAAGTGTAAGCGATTGGGGATGGTTAATAATATTGAGTTGGTTATGTACTATTGTGGGAATGCAATTGATGTTGGCTTCATTAAAAAAAGTATCTGCTTTTACACAAAATTTATCACTAAATCTGGAGCCAGTTTATGCCATTACTATGGCATTTATATTTTTTGGTGAGGGTAAAGGGGTAGGCTCAAGTTTTTATTATGGAGCTTCCTTAATTGTGTTATCGGTTGTATTGCAAATGATCGGGATGATTGCAAAAAGAAAGTCTTAATTATTGGTGTGTTCTTTGAACAATTTGCTGAACAATGGAATCCATTTTTTTAGCGTTTTCAATCAGTCCATTTAACAACTCAATAGTATCGGATGATTCTATTTTAGGGAGTAGTAAATTCAATACATTCACTACTCCCATAATATTGGCTAAGGGAGCACGTAATTCGTGAGATTGGAGATAGGCAATTTTTTTAAATCTTTCTAACTGATCTAGTATTTTTAGTTCTGCCTTTTTTCGAGAGTCAATATTTGTTGTGTTTAATGCAACACCAACTCGCTCATTTTTAACATTGTAAACAGGATAATAGAGAAACTCAAACCAGATTTCAATGCCAGTACTTATTTGTATAGCTCTTTCTGATTTTACAATAGCGCCATTCAAAGCTTCCTCAAACTTTTCTGTAAATAAATCCAAAACCGATGGGTGAATATATTGGCGGATATCTTGTTTTATTTCTAATGATTTGTTGGCAATTGAAACGGCTGCTTCATTTGCTGCTCTATTAAAATTAAGGATTGTGAAATCTGCTCCTATTAGGATATTAGAATCTACGGTACTATCTAAAATAGCTTTTAGTTTAAGTTCATTTTGATAATAATCTGAAATGTCGTGACCAATACCAATGATTCCATTTGGAGCTCCTGTAGCATCTTCTGTGCAGGTTAGTTCCCATTTAGTAGTGCGAAGCCCTTTTAATGAAGGTTTACGCAAAGAAACTTGTTTGCTAATTCCTGGGTTTGCCATACATGAATGAACAGCTTCCATCATTAAAAAATGATCTTCTTCATAAACTGCATAGGTGGAAGGTTTGCCGATTACGGATTCTCCAGGTGCTATAAATACTTCATCAAAGTGGTTGTTTGAATAGGTATAAATTCCTTCCATATTCACAAATACCAAATAATATCCGCTGGCATTAATTACTGCATTGGCAAAATCAAAAATTTGTTTTTCCAAAATCGAAATATTAGTTAATAAAGCTAACTAATATTTCGAGACGGGTAATATTAAAATTCTACTATAAACCCAATAGTAGGTGTAACACTTGCGTCGTTATTGTTCAACAAAAATGGAATAGCATTGCTGCCATTGGGTTTTATGGGTTGTGAATCAGTAGTAATAAATCCGCTATTATCTGCCGTTCGCTTAAATGTATAAGAAGGAGGGGCGGGACTTTTAGCGAGGTACCAATTGGTTATATCAATGAATAAGTCTAGCGTTACTCTCTTATAATACCATTTTTTATCAATCCGAATATCACTGCTGTTGAACGCAGTTGTTCGCTGGCTGTTGATTTGATTATAATCAAGACTACCTGTTCCCAACGCTAAAAAATTTTGTCTGCTTGCCGCCAAATCAAAAGGTGTAAATGGAACACCACCTTGGTAACGAAATTTCAAACCCATTTCCCAATTTCTATTGAACTTATATCCAATTACAGTGCTAAGTAAGTGACGATTATCCCATGAACTTGCGGTATAGCCCGTATTGGCATTGGTATACTGGCTCACAAACCAAGTATAACTTACCACTCCAAAAAATCTTTTGGTGAGTTTTTGTTGCGCAAAAAATTCAAAACCATACGCACGCCCTTTTCCATTGGTGGTAATATCTTCATTGCCCAATACGCTAAAATCGCCGCCTTGGTTAGATAAACTAATGCCATTTCTATTGCTAATAGGCACCTGGTTGTATTGCTTGTAAAATGCTTCAAAAGTAAATCGGGTAGCCGTTGCTGGCATAAATTCTATTCCTGCAATATAGTGGGTGCTGCTGGTATAGTCGGCGTCTTTATTTACCAATACATTGTTATTATTTCTAAAGCCCAATGCGGTGTAAGGTAGAATTTTATAGTATTTACCAACAGAAGCACTTAAGGTGAATTTATCGGTAAGAATATAACTTAAAGCAATGCGGGGTGATAGTGTTTTGAGGGGATTCATGCCCGTAGTGGTAAAACTGTTTTGGTCAACTCGTAAGCCACCACTTATTCCCAGCTTATTATTCATGAATCTTTTTCCGATTTGTGTAAATGCCCCAAAACGCCCCATGCTGATATTTCCTAAGAAATTATTTATTACAGCAGGTTGAATAATATTGCCGTTGTTATCGGTTACTGCCGCGCTAATGAGTTGTTGGGTACGATTGCTTTGCTGCACAAATTGAGCCATAAGTCCGTAACTTATTTTAAATCCATTGGTGTTTTTATTTACATCAAAACGCAATTTATGTTCTGTTTCTTTGGAGCCATAACTTAAAGTATTTAATCCTTTTACGGGGCCAAGATTGTTCTCGTATTTATCCAGTTGATTGTTGAAGGTATTGCTGCTTAGAGCCAAATTCCAATAGCCATTTGCCAGTAAGTGTTTGATGGAAGCACCGATGGTATAATTCCATTGTTGCACTGCCGGATTGCTGTTGAGCGCATATAATTTTTCGGGAGTAGATTTTTTTGGAGCTGCAAAACTAAATTCATCTATCGCGCCAACACCTAGTAGCGTAAGGGTTGTTTTTTTGTTGAATTGGTGTGTTACCTTATATTGAAAATCCCAATAATTGGGTCGTATGGGCAGGTCAATAGCCTTAAAAAGTAGTTGTAAATAGCTTCTTCTTGCAGAAGCCAGAAAACTTGTTTTACCTGATGATCCAATAGGGCCATCAAAAGTGGCAGCTAATTCAGTAGCACTCAGCCGAATATTCCCCTGTAACCTATTAAGATTTCCTCTTTTCTGTTTGAATTCAAATACAGAAGAAAGTGTATTGTCGAATCTTGCGTCAAAGGCAGAAGAGCTGAGCTTAACGTCTTCAATAAAACTCACATTCAAAATACCCGCAGGGCCACCCGCACTTCCTTGTGTGGCAAAATGGTTGATCACTGGTATTTCAATTCCATCTAAATAATACACATTTTCGTTGGGAGAGCCACCCCTAATAATAATATCATTTCTAAAACCAGCAGTGCTGGCAGTACCACCAACACCAGGTAGTGCTTGTATTACCCGAGATATATCAAAATTCCCACCGGGGTTGCTTTTGATCTCTTCTGTTGTTAACCGCTGCACACTTAGTGGAGTTTCTAGTGTAGCTGCTTTGGCTGACTTGTTTCTGTTGGTACTATTTACCGTAATATTTTCTAACTGGGTTACGAGCAGTTCTAATTCAATCACCATATTGTTTTCATTACCACTGGTAATGCCCACATTGTATTTGGTAATGGGTGAATAACCAATGCTGCTGATGGTAATGGTGTATGCACCTGATTCAATACCCTTTATATTGAACCTACCCGAACTGTCACTTATTGCAGCCAGAGAGCTGCGTTCAATTTTTATAGTCGCCCCACCAACCGCAGTTTGAAATTGTTTGTCCACTACCTGTCCCGACAAAACGCCGTTCTTCTGAGCCATTGCCCCAAATGTGTAAGCGAGGGCCAAAGCCACCATCATTAATTTTTTCATCAAATCATCCGTTTATCAAATACATTAAGGCAACAACGCCAATTGAAGATTGTTTAATTATCTTCGGAAGCAACAAAATTAGACTAATATGAGAGTCCTTCCTTTTCTAGTATTGCTTTTTTTATCTATTAGCGTAATTGCACAGAAAAAACCATTGGATCATACGGTATATGATGGCTGGCAGAATATTACAGAGCGGATGCTTAGTAATGATGGTAAGCATATATCTTTTATAGTTGCCCAGCAGGAGGGTGATGGCAATTTGTTTATAAAAAAAACAGATGGTACAACGGTGGCTTCCATTGCTAGGGGATATGGTGCCAGTATAACCGATGATAGTCGCTTTTTAATCTGCCGCATTCGTCCGCTTTTTGCAGAAACGAGGGAGGCTCGTATTAAGAAGAAAAAGCCTGATGAAATGCCCAAAGATTCAATGGCAATCGTTGAATTAAATACGGGTAATATTACCAAAGTAGCTCGTATTAAAAGTTTTAAAGTTGCCGATGAGCAAGCAATGGTAGTGGCTTATCTTTTAGAGAAAAATTTACCAATCACTGCCCCTAAATCAGATCCCGATACAACAGCTAAAGTAAAAACCAAGTTGAATGCGGCTGAACCCAAAACCATTGAAGATCCTTTTGAAGAAGGTACTGATTTGGTAGTTCGGAATTTAACAACGGGTGAGCTTAAAATATACCCATTGGTGAGCGAATATTATTTTAATAAAAAGGGCAATATACTATTGATGGAGACCACCAAAAAAACGGGTGATACTAAGGTGAAACCATCGGTAGTAAAATTAGATATTACTTCGGGAAATGCGGCCACCATTTTTGTTGGTTTCAATGATGCCAAAAGCTATCGGATGGATGAAACTGGCATACAGTTGGTATTTGTGGCAGAGCGGGACAGTAGTGCTAAATCGCTCCAGAAATTTTATAAGCTCTATCACCATAAAGCGCAAGAAGACAGTGCGGTATTGATTGTAGATAAAAATACAAAGGGCATACCCACCAACTGGATGGTGAGTGATAATGCTGCTGCTATTGGTTTTAGCAAAACAGGCAATAGGCTCTTTTTGGGTACTACCCCCATCCTTCCGGTAAAAGATACCCTTACTCCTGAATTTGAAAGGGTAAGTGTAGATATCTGGAATTATAAAGACGATTATTTGCAGACTGTACAATTGCGAAACCTACAACAGGAGCTGAATAGAGCCTATCTAGCTCGGTATGATTTTGAAACAAAATCAGTAGTGCAGTTGGCATCACCCGCTTTCAGGAATATCATACAGACCAATGAGGGCGATGGTAAAATATTTTATACTACCAGTGATGAAGGCAAACGAATTGCCCAGCAGTGGCAGGGTGCTGGGTATAATGATATTTACGCAATCAATCCAGAAAATGGAGAATCTCAATTGATTGCAAAAGATATAAAAGGAAATATATTGGCTTCATCCACAGGGAAGTACTTGTTGGTGTACAACGAAATAAAGCGACAGTATTTTGCATACAATGCATCCACACAAAAGACGGCTTTATTGGCAAAAGATATTAAAACACCTTTCTATGATATTAACAATGATATGCCCGATGATCCCGATGCTTATGGTGTGATGGGATGGATGGAAGGAGATAGCTCAGTAATGGTTTACGATCAATTTGATATCTGGCAACTAGATCCCAATGGAGTTAATGCTTCTATCAACCTAACAAAAGGGCTTGGAAGAAAGCAAAACTTGGTATTGCGAAATATTAAATTAGATCGAGAAGAAAGAATGATTAAACCCAATCAGTTGTTGCTCATTTCTATATTTAATAAAACTGATAAAGGCAGTGGATTAAAATACCATACAATGGGGGAGTCCTTCAATTTACCTGTTGGGTTAAGGCAGACTTATCCTGTGCGTATAGCCAATGCCATTAAGGCCAAGAATGCGATGGTATTGAGTTATAGTACCGAAACATTTCAGCGTTCGGCCGATATTAAAATAGTGGCCAGTCTCGATACCGGATCTATTGCAGGAAGAAAAGAAATTGCAGGAGGAAAATCATTGTACCAGCCCAATCCACAGCAAGCAATGTATAATTGGGGGACTGCTGAATTGGTGAGTTGGAAATCTTATACGGGTAAAATGGCGCAGGGTATTTTATACAAACCAGAAAATTTTGATTCGAAAAAGCAGTATCCTATGATTGCTTATTTCTATGAAAGAAACAGCGATGAATTGTATGGATATAGGTCGCCCTCGCCAACACCCTCTAGTTTAAATATTCCTTTTTATGTAAGCAGGGGTTACTTGGTATTTGTGCCAGATATTTGGTACAAGATTGGATACCCTGGCGCGAGTGCGTATGATTATATTGTAAGTGGAACAAGGGCTATAGTAGCGAAAGGATTTGTAGACAGTACTAAGTTGGGACTGCAAGGGCAGAGCTGGGGTGGATACCAGATAGCGCATTTAATTACACGAACCTCATTGTTTGCTGCTGCTTGGGCGGGTGCGCCTGTGGCAAATATGACCAGTGCTTACGGAGGAATCAGATGGGGTACTGGCTTGAACAGACAGTTTCAGTATGAGAAAACACAGAGCCGCATAGGCGGCAGTTTGTGGGATAAAACCAATTTATACATTGAGAACTCACCGTTGTTTCATTTCCCCAAAGTAAAAACGCCGGTGGTAATAATGGCCAATGACGCGGATGATGCAGTGCCTTGGTACCAAGGTATTGAAATGTTTACGGCACTTCGTCGCTTGGGAAAACCAGTGTGGATGTTGAATTACAACAATGAAGCCCATAACCTTTTAGAGCGAAAGAATAGAAAAGACATACAGATACGCCAACAGCAATTTTTTGATTATCTGCTAAAAGGAGACAAGCCCGCAAAGTGGATAGCCGAAGGAGTGCCTGCGGTAATGAAAGGAAGGGATTTAGGATTGGGGAATTAATACTCTATTTGGGTCAGTTAAAGAAAAAATCATAAATTAGCTAATTCAATAGCTTGTATCAACTGCTCGGGATGACCATTAAAAAACTAAAAAAATTAATACATGAAATGAGCCATAACAAGAATTTGTTACCAACCGAAATGTTTATTAGCGAATTCCATGTGACCATTAAAAAAACAATAAATAGAAACACATGAAATGAGCTATAACAAGAATTTGTTACCAACCGAAATGTTTATTAGCGAATTCCATGTGACCATTAAAAAAACAATAAATAGAAACACATGAAACAGAAAATTTTATTCGTTGCTTGTCTACTTTTTGCACTGATGTATATCAATGCTGGATTAAATAAGTTTTTCAACTATATGCCCATGCCAGCTGACATGCCTGAGAGTATGAAAAAATTAATGGCTGCTTTTATGGAAATAAGTTGGCTTATGCCACTGGTTGGTGTGGTTGAAGTGATTGGCGGTATTCTGTTTATGATTCCCAAATACAGAGCATTAGGAGCCATCACAGTTTTTCCTGTCACTATCGGTATTTTGCTCACCAATATCTTCAATGCTCCATCGGGTTTGCCCATTGCGCTGGGTTTATTGGCCATCAACCTCTGGGCTATTCTTGAGAATAAAGAAAAGTACTATCCCATGTTGAAACGCTAACCTAGGTTATACTAATATAAACTTTATGTTAGGGAGCAAAAAAAATTTGTAGGTAATAGGGGACTGTCCTATTTTTGCATTACAAGTGAAACAAAATACGCATATACATCATCATCATGAGCATCCCATTGGGTAGGCTATTGATGTGTATGATATAAATACAAATCATTTAAGCTTACCTGTTGGTAGGCTTTTTTATTTTAATATCATGAACAATCTAATGAGTACAACACAAGAAATTAAGTTAAGACTGGCCATACAGAAAAGTGGTCGCCTCCACGATGATTCTATTAAACTATTAAAAGAATGTGGTATTGATATCAGCAATGGCATGAATAAATTAAAGGCGGATGCTACTAATTTTCCACTTGAATTATTCTTTTTGCGCGATGATGATATTCCGCAATACGTAGAAGATGGTGTGGCTGATATTGGTTTTGTGGGTGAGAATGTTGTTTTTGAAAAAAAGAAAAAAATCACCATTACCGAGAAATTGGGTTTTGGCAAATGCCGTCTCAGCATGGCCATTCAACGCCATGAACAATACAACGGCACCCAGTTTTTAGCGGGTAAAAAAATTGCCACAAGCTATCCCGTTATTGTGGGTGATTTCTTAAAAGAGAAAGGCATCAACGCCGAAATTCATGAAATCAGTGGTAGCGTAGAAATTGCCCCTGGCATTGGTCTCGCAGATGCCATTTGCGACCTTGTAAGCAGTGGTTCTACCTTGTTTATGAATGGACTAAAAGAAACGGAAGTGATTTTAGAATCCCAAGCCGTTCTGGTGAAAAACAATCAATTAGATGATGCTAGGCAACAATTGCTCAGTCGACTATTGTTCAGAATTCAATCCGTAAAAAAAGCAAAAAACAATAAATACATTCTATTAAATGCACCCAACCACAACCTCCAACAAATTATTGGCTTGTTGCCCGGTATGAGAAGTCCCACCGTGCTGCCACTGGCAGAGGAAGGATGGAGTAGTGTACATAGTGTATTAAATGAAAACGAGTTTTGGGATATCATTGAGCAACTAAAAGCTGCTGGTGCCCAAGGCATTCTGGTAGTGCCCATTGAAAAAATGATTATGTAGTCCATTGCCAAAAAACCAGCATATACTATGGAGAAATTTATAAACCCTACCAGAAATGAATGGTCGCAATTGTTACAAAGACCCGCCATTAATAATACTGAGTTAATTGAAAAAGTGAGCACCGTTTTGCAACAAGTGAAAGTGCAGGGTGATGCTGCGGTACAATATTTTACGCAGCAGTTTGATGGCGTTCTATTAACAGATTTTGTAGTGTCTGAAACCGAAATTGCAGAAGGGGTTGCGGCTGTGAGCAGTCCACTTAAAACAGCTATTGCCGCAGCTGCTGATAATATTCGGAAATTTCACCAGCCCCAATTGCAAGCACCTGAAATAATAGAGACCATGCCCGGCATTCAATGCTGGCGCAAATCGGTGGGAATAGAAAAGGTGGGATTGTATATTCCTGGTGGTACGGCGCCCTTGTTTTCTACCATTCTTATGTTGGGCATTCCCGCGGTTATTGCAGGTTGTAAAGAGATCGTGCTTTGCTCACCTCCCGATAAAAATGGGAGGCTTCATCCCGCTATTTTATTCGCTGCTCAATTGGTGGGTATCACCAAAATATTCAAGATTGGTGGCGTGCAAGCTATTGCTGCTATGGCTTATGGCACGGCTTCTGTTCCTCAGGTGTATAAAATATTTGGCCCTGGCAACCAGTATGTAACCTGCGCCAAACAGCTGATTCAACAAGAAGGTATTGCCATTGATATGCCCGCTGGCCCTAGTGAAGTTTGTGTGTTGGCTGATGATTCTGCTAATCCTGAATTTGTGGCAGCGGATCTGCTGAGCCAAGCCGAACACGGCAGCGATAGTCAAGTTTTACTCGTAAGCACTTCTACATCACTTGTAGATGCAGTAAATCTTGCCTTAGAAAAGCAGTTGGCTGAACTTCCTCGAAAGGAAATGGCAGCAAGAGCACTGGAGAATAGTAAAGCCATTGTTTTAAATAATATAGATGATGCAATTGACTTGGTGAATGAATATGCGGCTGAACATTTAATTATTTCCTGCGAAAATGAGGAAGCCATTGGAGATAGAATTGTGCAGGCAGGCTCTGTATTTCTCGGTAATTACTCTCCAGAAAGTGTGGGCGATTATGCCAGTGGAACCAACCATACTTTGCCTACAAATGGGTATGCCAAAGCATATAGTGGGGTGAGTGTAGACAGTTTCTTAAAAAAAATCACGTACCAAAAACTTACTAGACTAGGATTACAAAATATTGCTCCTTCCGTAGAACTGATGGCGATGGCAGAGGGCTTGCAAGCGCACGCAGAAGCGGTGCGCATAAGATTGAAGAACGAATAAAATCAATATAAATTAACCCATGAACTTTGATTTGAATCTATTGGTGAGAAAAAATATTGCGCAGCTAGAGCCTTACTCTTCAGCGCGTGATGAATTCAGCGGTGCCGCTAAAGTATTTTTAGACGCCAACGAAAACAGTCTCGGATCCCCACTTACCAAATGGTATAACCGTTACCCAGATCCGCACCAACTGGCTATTAAACAAAAGCTTTCAGCCATTAAAGGCATTGCAGCCGAACATATTTTTTTAGGCAATGGAAGCGATGAATGCATCGACCTTTTGTTCCGAAGTTTTTGCGAACCGGGTAGGGACAATGTGGTAATTTGTCCCCCCACTTATGGCATGTATGAAGTAAGTGCCAATATCAACGATGTGGAATTGAGAAGGGTGCCATTATTAGATGATTTTCAGCTGGATCTGGTTCACCTTGAAAATCAAATTGATGCGCATACCAAAATCATTTGGCTTTGTTCTCCCAATAACCCAACGGGCAATTCACTCAATAGGGTTGATATGGAAACGGTACTCAATAATTTCAACGGCATTGTAGTAATTGATGAAGCGTATATCAATTTTGCTCGTCAGAAATCTTTTGTACAAGAATTAGCCGACTATCCCAATCTGGTAGTGATGCAGACTTTTAGTAAGGCTTGGGGACTAGCAGGTTTGCGCCTTGGAATGGCTTTTGCCTCCACTACTATTATTCAAATACTCAATCGGGTTAAACCCCCTTATAATATCAATCAAGCTACACAGGAATTAGCACTTAAAGCTTTGGATGAATTGGGTATGGTGAATGATATGATTAAAATATTGGTAGATATGCGTGATGCGCTCATACCCGTATTTGAATCCATGCCCTCTGTAGAGAAAGTATATCCCTCCGATGCTAATTTTATATTGGTGAAAATAAAAGACGCACGTAAAGTGTATGAATTCTTGCTGACCAAAGGCATTGTAATTCGGGATAGAACTAAGGTGAAATTGTGTGAGGATTGCTTGCGAATAACCATTGGAACAGAACAAGATAATACACAACTGATAGATGCCATGCAGGAATGGTATCAAATGAATGCTTAATTTCACTGCTTAATTTAGTTTTATGCAAAAAATACTCTGTTCTTTCTTAGCCCTTAGTTGGCTGGTTTGTTGTTCAGCTCAATCCCCCGAATCCGTTGCTATTAAAACACCAGCGGGTTTCAGTACCGTTGTTGTAGGAAAAGATTTTGGACGCGTTCGCCATATTGCCATAAACAGTAATGGGGATATTTATATGAAACTGGAAAAACTTTTAAAAGGCAAAGGGATTATTCGGTTAAGGGATAAAAATAAGGATGGAGTGATGGATGATACCCTTGCTTTTGGTAATTATATCGGCAGTGGTATCGCGTTGAAGAATGGCTATTTATATGCATCATCCAACAGCGAGGTATTCCGGTATGCATTGGATGCGCAGCAAAATTTGGTGAGCCCCGATCAGCCTGAAAGAATCGTTACCAAGTTGATTGATAAGCGCCAGCATGCCAACAAAACTTTTGCTTTGGATAATTCGGGTAATATTTATGTAAATATTGGGGCACCTTCTAATGTTTGCCAAGAATTAGATCGACAAAAAGGGTCTAAAGGAATGAGTCCTTGCTCCATTCTCGACTCCGCCGCAGGCATCTGGCAGTTTAAAGTAGATAAGCTAGACCAGACTTATGCAGATGGAATTCGCTATGCTACTGGTATTAGGAATAGTATGGGTCTCGATTGGAACCATGAAGTAAATGATCTCTATATAACCATACACGGAAGGGATATGCTTTTTCAAGACTTTCCAGCCATGTATAACCAAAAACAGGGAGCAGAACTTCCCGCTGAAACATTTTATAGGGTGAAGAAAGGCGACGATTGCGGATGGCCTTATGCACATTGGGATCATTTTCAAAACAAAAAAATATTGAACCCCGAATATGGTGGTGATGGTAAAAAAGAAGGAGCCCCCAATGCTATTAGTCCCCTAGTTGGATTTCCCGGTCACTTAGCTCCCAATGCTTTGCTAATTTATACAGGAGATCAATTTCCCGCTCGATATAAAAACGGGGCTTTCATTGCTTTTCATGGCAGTTGGAATAGGTCGCCCGAGCCACAAGAAGGATTTTATATTGTATTTATACCCATGAAAAACGGAATACCTACGGGCAAATGGGAAGTATTTGCCGATGGTTTTTCTGGCTTAGAAAAAGTAAATAATTTGGGGGCTGTAAAACATCGCCCATGTGGACTAGCACAGGGTGCGGATGGTTCACTTTATGTGTCAGATGATAATAAAGGCTATATCTGGAAAATCAAATACAACCAATAAATACCATGAAGCAATTGATGATTGTGATGGGTTGTATGGTGAGTATTGTATTAATGTCTCAGTCCACCCCATCATCCAAAGCCAGTGCAATGCGCGGTAAAAAAATATATACCACTTATTGCCTTGCATGCCACCAAGCAGATGGGGCAGGTGTTCCAAGAATGAATCCCCCATTAATTAAAACCGAATATGTAAATGGTGATAAAGTGAGGTTGATTAATATCATTCTAAAAGGTTTGAATGATCCCATAGAAATTAATGGGGAAGAATACAGTAATCCCATGGCATCACACGCATTTTTAAACGACCAGCAAGTGGCTGATGTACTCAGTTTTGTACGCAGTAATTTTGGAAATAAATCAGGGCCTATAACTCCCGCAGAAGTAAAAGCAGTAAGGGCAAAAAAATAATTATGCAAAGAATTTTATTCATTGACAGAGATGGGGTGGTATTGAAAGAGCCGCCCTCAGATTTTCAAGTGGACAGTGTTGATAAAACCAGTTTTGTGCCAGGTGCTATTACGCAACTAGCAAGTATAGCTGCTGACTTTGATTTTTATAAAGTAATGGTCACCAACCAAGATGGTTTGGGTACTGCCAGTTATCCCGAAACAAATTTCCAACCCTATCATAGTTTGATGCTGCGCACTTTAGCAGGAGAGGGATTTGTATTTGATGAAATGATTGTTGATAAAACATTTGCAGCCGATAACCAGCCCACCCGTAAGCCTGGTACGGCTTTACTAAAACATTTTATAGATAATCCTGCATTTGATCTGGCTCATTCATTTGTAATTGGCGATAGGTGGAGTGATATTCAGTTGGCTATTAATTTGGGATGCAAAGCCATTTATTTAAAATCGGGCTTGCACCAATTAACCGAAGCGCAGTCAGCCGCTTATAAAGATGCCATAGTACTGGAAACCGACAATTGGAAAGCTATTTATGCGTTTTTAAAGTTGGGATTAAGAAAAGTACAGCATGAAAGAAATACCAATGAAACCAAGATTTCTATCCACCTAAATATGGATGGAACGGGTAAGGCGGATATAGAAACGGGACTCGGATTTTTTAATCATATGCTGGAACAAATAGCTCGTCATGGTAAAATGGATTTATCTATTCATACCCAAGGCGACTTGCATATAGATGAGCACCATACTATTGAAGATACGGGTATTGCATTGGGAGAAGCTTTTGCGCTAGCGTTGGCAGACAAAAGAGGAATGGAACGGTATGGATTTGCTTTGCCAATGGATGAGGCCGAAGCCAAAGTATTAATAGATTTTGGCGGAAGGAATTGGTTGGTATGGGATGCAGATTTTAAACGAGAGAAAGTAGGGGAGATGCCTACTGAAATGTTCTTTCATTTTTTTAAGAGTTTTAGTGATGGCGCAAAATGCAATTTGAATATATCTTGCAAAGGAGACAATGAACACCATAAAATAGAAGCCATCTTTAAAGCCTTCGCCAAAGCCATACGGATGGCAGTGAAGCGAGATCCATTTTCCAATCAATTGCCTTCTACCAAGGGGGTGTTATAGTCATCGGTTCTAAGTGTTATTTGAAAATTTTGTAACTTTCTTATCATTGCAAATAAATTATTGTTATGCCTAGGATATTATTATTGGGATTCATTCTTTTTGCTGCTTCGGTTTTACATGCGCAAAGCGATACTACGGCGCAAGCCATGCCAGCTATGTCTTTTGAAGATATGGACTCCAAACCAGTAAAAAGATTTGCCACCCAAAAAGTATTGAATCAAAGTCCCAACCGCTTTATCAGCATTGGGTATGAATACCAAGGGGGATATGATTTTAAAGCAATCCCCTCACCGTTCAATGAAACCTTGCATTACAATAATACCCAAGCACTAAGATTGGGTTTGTTTACGCCTATAGTTTCTAAAAATAACCTAATCATTAATTTAGGAGCCAACTACCATAGAACCCTGTTTAATGGCGCCGACTATAGTTTTCCTTATCCACTGTATCAGCCACTGAACAATTTAGGCTTGCACAGTGCTGGTTTATCACTCACTGTTTTTAAACCCTTGAATGAAAAAAACTTTATGATTTTGCAGTTGATGGGGGATGCCAACTGGCAGCAGTTTGAAAAGGGTAAAGTCACATTGTACCATGCTACCACCGTAAGTGGATCTATCATCTACGGTTGGAAACCTTCCGAAAATTTAATGTGGGGATTGGGTGTATCAAGAACTTATCGCCTGGGAAGACCCTTGCTTATCCCCGTTTTATTGTACAACCAAACTTTTAATGAGCACTGGGGTATTGAATCTGTATTTCCTGCCAAAGCAGCCATTAGAAGAAATATCAATAAAAAATCTATGCTCTTTGCTGGCTATGAGTTAGAAGGCAACCAATATGCCCTCAATGGATTTCAAACAACTTATTTGCAAAGAGGGGAGATTAGGCCGAGAATTAGTTATGAAAGAAAACTACTGGATTACTGGTGGATTTCTATTCAAGCGGGACTAAGAATTAATGGCAGGTTTAATACCGTAGATAGATACAATGGTAAGGAATCTAATGAAGTGGTTAAAACAACCATGGGTAATGCTTTATTTTTTAATATCAGCATCAATATGGTGAGTCTATAACCGAATTATTTTACTTGCTGGCGCTTCCAAGTATCGGTTCTGCCAAATAAAGAAATGCCCACATATCCACGTACTTCCAAAGTGTTATTGTCAACCATAGTTAATTTACAGCTGTAATCTTCGCCCGATTTTGGATCGTAAATTTTCCCGTCTTCCCAATGATTGGTTTTGATAAACTTAAAGTCGCGCAGATTAACCATACTTAATAAAGGCCTTCCTTTTAGTGAAGGATCTTCATTTTTACTATCTATTTTGGGTTTGCCAGTAGTGGGGTCAATAGGTTCTTTAAGCCAGACTATTTTCCCAAAATAAGCATCACCTTGCTTGTAAATTTGTACCACTGCATTGCCTTCGCCAGTTTTCCAAAAGCCTACTAGGGCATCGGCGTTATTGGCTTTTGCAAAACCAATACCCATCAATAAGAAAGCCAAATAGGTTAACACAATGCGATGAAAATTCTTCATAGATTTTTTTTACAAATTTCGGGGTCAGTATTGGATTTCAACAATTTTAATTTGGGTTTTAACAGTAAATCTAAGCATTGATGTTAAATTTTTTTGCAATCTGCTCAACTTGCCCCATATTTGTAAAATGAATTTAACAAATAAGCATTGGTGGTGGCATACAAACTCTATACGGGGATTGTAGTGGCATAGCCAATACTTTATTGAATATATTTTCAAGGCCCCAGATAAAACTGGGGTTTTTTTTATGAAATAATTGAACGGATTTACCATATGAAAAAAATTAAAATAGCAACAACAGGTAAGAAAATATTAGGCGATGTATTTACGCCCGTAGGTATTTACTTGCGTTTAAGAGATCGTTTTCGCGACACCATTTTATTAGAAAGTACCGATCACCATGTGGCTGATAATAGTTATTCTTTTATTTGCATCAATGCCATTGCGGGTATTGAAATAAGTGCTGCCAATAGCTTGGAATTTAAACTACCTGGACAAGAACCCCAAAAACAAACCATCAGTAAGGAACAAGAAGTGCCTGCTATTGTCTGGAATTTTATGCAGCATTTTGAAATGGAAATTCCCGCAGAAAAAGAATTTAAATTTGCACAAGGTCTCTATGGATACACTTGCTTTGATGCGGTTGCTTTTTTTGACTCCGCTACTGGTGCACCCGATCTTTCTCCTGCTATTCCATTGATGCGATACCGTTTGTACCAGTATATTATTGCATTTAACCATTTCAAAGATGAATTAATTTTTATTGAAAATAAAATAGCGGGTGTGCTGAGTGAAATGGCTGTGGTGGAGTCTCTTATTAAGCGAAAAGATATTCCGGTATTTCCCTTTCAGTTGGTAGGTTCAGAGACTTCGAATATGAGCCATGAAGCTTACACAGAAATGGTTGCTAAAGGCATGGCGCGTTGTATGCGAGGGGATGTTTTTCAGATTGTATTAAGCAGACGATTTGAGCAATCATTCAAAGGTGATGAGTTCAACGTGTACCGCGCGCTGCGCAGCATCAATCCCTCCCCTTATTTATTTTTCTTTGATTATGGCGACTATAAGCTAATGGGTTCTTCTCCCGAAGCGCAGCTTATTATTAAAAATGGTAAAGCCACTGTACATCCCATTGCTGGCACTTTTAAAAGAACGGGTGATGATGCAGTGGATCATCTAGAGGCAGAGCGGTTATTATTGGATGCTAAGGAAAATGCCGAACACGTGATGCTGGTAGATTTAGCCAGAAACGATTTAAGCCGAGTATGTGATGAAGTGGTAGTAGCGCAGTACAGACAGGTGCAATATTACAGTCACGTTATACATTTAGTAAGTGAAGTTACCGGTAAGGTTCGCGCTGGTTATAATCCTTTTGAGTTATTGGCAAAGACCTTTCCAGCAGGCACGCTGAGCGGTGCGCCCAAAATTAAAGCACTAGAAATCATCAACCAGTATGAGCCTACCAAAAGAAGTTTTTATGGAGGTGGTATTGGTTTTATAGGTTTTGATGGCAGTTGTAATCACGCCATTATGATTCGTAGTTTTTTAAGTAAAAATAACACACTTATTTCTCAGGCTGGTGCTGGGGTGGTTGCGGCAAGTGTTCCTGCAAACGAATTACAAGAAGTAAATAATAAATTGAATGCACTGAAGCAAGCTGCAAAATTTGCGGAATCAGTACACTTACAATAATGAATATAAATTCATCAAAGCAAATTTTACAATCAATAAAAATGAAAATATTAGTCTTCGATAATTACGATTCCTTTACTTATAATCTGGTGCATTTGGTAGTAAAAATTACCGGCGTTCAGGTAGATGTATTTCGAAATGATGAACTGCCTTTAGAACAAGTGGCCAAATACGATAAAATTATTTTATCGCCTGGTCCTGGTATCCCCTCAGAAGCAGGGATTTTACTTGATCTGATAAAAGCGTATGCCCCCACTAAAAGTATATTGGGTGTATGCCTTGGCCACCAAGCAATTGGTGAGGCTTTTGGTGGAACTTTGATGAATTTGTCTACCGTATTTCATGGGGTAGCTACGCCTATTCAGATAAAATCGGAGGAGTCTGGTATTCGCAGCAAATTGTTTGAGGATTTGCCCAATGAAATGATGGTGGGGCGTTACCATAGTTGGGTGGTGAGTGATAAAAATTTTCCGACTGATCTTGAAATTACAGCGCGTGATGCCAACGGTTTTATCATGGGCTTGCAACATAAAACCTATGACGTACAAGGGGTTCAGTTTCATCCGGAAAGCGTGCTTACGTCCGATGGGGAAAAAATGATTAGGAATTGGTTGGAGGGGTAGAGGTCGGGTCGTCGGAAGGTCGGAATGTCGGAACGTCGGGTCGTAGGAACGATAGATTATTAAAGTGAAAAAATTAGGAAATGAAAAAAATACTTCAATATTTATTTGAACATAAAACACTCTCTCGTGAGCAAGCCCAAGAAGTGCTGATTAATATTGCTTCGGGAATGTTTACGGAAGCTGAGATGTCCGCTTTTATTACCGTCTTTTTAATGCGCAGTATCACCATTGAGGAACTACAAGGTTTTAGAGATGCACTGCTGCATTTGTCCGTTAAAGTAGATTTAGACGGTTCGGAATTAATGGATATTGTGGGAACGGGCGGCGATGGTAAAAACACATTTAATATTTCTACCCTCGCATGTTTTATAGTGGCAGGGGCGGGACAAAAAGTGGCCAAACACGGCAACTACGGGGCTTCCAGCATCAGTGGTGCTTCTAACGTAATGGAACAACTCGGCTATCAATTTAAAAATGATAGTGCTGCCTTGCAGAGGGAGTTGACCAAAACCAATATTTGTTTTCTTCACGCTCCACTATTTCATCCCGCTTTAAAACTAGTAGGCCCTATCCGTAAAAATTTGGGTGTTCGTACTTTCTTTAATATGCTTGGCCCCATGGTAAATCCAGCAAAACCAGCTTTTCAACTGGTAGGCGTGTATAATTTAGAAATGGCAAGAATTTACAATTACCTCTTGCAACAGTCGGGTAAAGCTTTTACCATAATTCACAGCTTAGATGGCTACGATGAAATTTCACTTACCAACGATACCAAAATAATTACACGCGAAGGAGAGCAAATTTTTACGCCGCAACAGTTGGGTAAAAGAATGGTTTCACCGCAAGATATTTATGGAGGTAATTCAGTAGAAGAGTCCGCCCAGCTCTTCACTAAAATTATTAAGGGAGAAGGTAGTTGGGCACAGAATGCAGTGGTGCTGGCCAATGCCGCTATGGCATTGAAGTGTACCGGTGCTTTTGGAGATTATGAAGCTGCTTATCTTGCAGCTATTGATAGCCTCGAAAGCGGTAAAGCCTATGCGGCTTTACAACAACTGATAGAAATGCAGTAGGGAGTTCAATTTGTTTATGGTATAAATGATGATTGACAATTTATAGAAAGCCAAAATAAAAATCAACAATGAATATATTAGATAAAATAATTGCTCAGAAAAAACTTGAAGTGGCTCAGCGAAAAGCAGTAGTAAGCACTGCCGAACTGGAAAAAGAATATTTCTTTTCCAAAGAAACCCTTTCCCTAAAACAGTTTATTCTGGATCCCAACAAAACGGGCATTATTGCAGAGTTTAAGCGAAAATCACCCAGTAAGGGTGTAATCAACCAGCAAGCTACTGTTGAAGAAGTCACTATGGCTTATTCCCAATATGGCGCATCGGGATTATCTGTGCTTACTGATGAATCTTTTTTCGGCGGTACATTAAACGATTTAACCCTTGCCACCATCAACGAAATACCCATACTCAGAAAGGATTTTATGATTGATGACTACCAATTGGTTGAAGCAAAAGCTTTTGGCGCCGAAGTGATTTTGTTGATAGCTGCCTGTTTAAGTCCCCTCCAAGTGAAACAAATGGCTTCCACTGCTAAATCATTGGGATTAGAAGTACTATTAGAAATTCACAATCAAGCGGAATTAGAACATATCTGTCCCGAAATAGATTTGGTGGGGGTAAATAACCGCAACCTCAAAAATTTTGAAGTGAGTATTGATATTTCCCTTCAATTAATTCAACAAATACCTCCTGATAAAATAGCGGTTGCAGAAAGTGGTATCAATAATGTAAATACCATCTTAACTTTACAGCAAGCAGGATTTAAGGGCTTTCTCATAGGAGAACATTTTATGAAAGAAGCCAACCCTTCGATTGCTTTTGCCGATTTTGTAAAGCAACTAAAACAAGCACAAAATGCGGGCTAAAGTATGTGGTTTAAACAGTGTGGCGCAAATGATGGCATTGGATGAAATGGGCGTTGAATTTGCTGGTTTTATCTTCTACCCCAAATCGCCTCGCTATATTTTGAAACAGGTTGCCAAAGAAGCCCTTAAAAAAGCAAAGGGGCAACAGATTAATAAAGTAGGGGTTTTTGTGAATGAACAACAAGATGAAGTGATTAGAATGGTGGATGAATGTGGTCTTTATCTGGTTCAGCTTCATGGGGATGAAACACCCCGGTACTGTGAAAAAATTGCGGACTATGTAACGGTTATCAAAGCATTCAGATTGAGAAACGACGACGATGTTTTATGGAAAATTAAGGACTATCAAAATGTAGTGGATATGTTTTTATTTGATACCGCTGCACTGGATTATGGGGGTACCGGTAAGCAGTTCGATTGGAATATTCTCAGTAAGCTCCATATCAATAAGCCCTTCTTTTTAAGTGGAGGAATTGGCCCTGATGATATTGAATCACTCACCGCATTTTCTAAAGACCCAGTGGCTAAAAACCTATTCTCGGTAGATATAAACAGTAGGTTTGAAAGCTCCCCAGGCGTAAAAAATATGGATCTGGTAAAACCTTTTATTCAACAATTGAAGCTTATTTAATGAACCATAAAATTCTTATTTTGTTTTTGGGATTCAGTTTCACTTCTGTTGTGCTAAATGCGCAACAACTGACCAACGTATTCATCAATCAAAATGGAAAAGCAGCTTATCGTTTTGCTATGAACGGTGTTTATCTCTTGCTGAATGATATGGGTAAAATAACCGAAATTAAAACAGATGCTTTTGGCACTATTGTGTATGATACCAATAAAAGAGTAGAACAAATAGGGGATATGAAAATAGGATTCAATTACCAAAACCAAGTAAACAGTATTGGCAATTATTCCTTACAATACGATCATGCTGGCAGGGTTGATCAAGTTGGGAATATTGTTTTTAAATACAATTACAATGGTATGCTGGTTAATATTTCTAATTACCTAATTATGTACAATCCCAATGGCTCGGTTGATAAATTTGGCGACTATAAAATTTATTATAATTACAACGCACAGGTACAACGAATTGACGATAGCAAGGGACTTCTTTTACTCCAATTAAATTATACTAAGTAAAAAATGAATAATAATTTTCAACAACCAGATTTACAAGGATACTACGGTTCATTCGGAGGTGCATATATTCCTGAAATGCTTCACCAAAACGTAGCAGAACTGCGCACCCAGTATTTATCCATCATGGATGAACCCGATTTTAAGGCAGAAGTGAATGCTTTATTAAAAGATTATGTGGGTCGCCCCACCCCTTTGTTTTTAGCAGAACGGTTGAGTGAAGCCTACCAAACTAATATTTATTTAAAACGAGAAGATCTTTGCCACACCGGTGCCCACAAAATTAATAATACCATTGGTCAGATTTTACTGGCGCGTCGCTTGGGAAAGACCCGCATTATTGCAGAAACCGGTGCTGGTCAACACGGCGTTGCTACTGCAACCGTATGCGCGCTAAAAGGAATGGAATGTATTGTTTATATGGGGGAGAAAGATATAGCGCGACAAGCTCCAAATGTAGCTCGTATGAAAATGTTGGGGGCTACTGTAATTCCTGCTACCAGTGGAAGCAAAACATTGAAAGACGCCACCAATGAAGCCATACGCGATTGGATCAATCATCCCCATAATACCCATTATATTATTGGGAGTGTGGTAGGGCCGCATCCTTATCCTGATATGGTGGCTCGTTTTCAAAGTATTATTAGTGAAGAAATTCGGCGACAGTTAAAAGAAAAAACAGGTCATGAATTGCCAACGCATGTGGTGGCTTGTGTAGGTGGGGGTAGTAATGCCGCAGGTGCTTTCTATCATTTTTTAAATGAACCTACGGTGCAATTGGTGGCAGTAGAAGCAGCGGGGCATGGGGTTCACACTGGTATGAGTGCCGCCACTACCCAATTGGGTAAGCCCGGTATTTTACACGGCAGCAAGAGTCTTGTAATGCAAACAGCAGATGGGCAGGTAGTAGAGCCGCATAGTATTTCTGCCGGCCTCGATTACCCAGGTGTAGGGCCACTTCACGCGCATTTGTACCAGAGTGGGAGGGGTGTTTTTTTAAGTGCTACTGATGCTGAAGCATTGGAAGCTGCTTTTTATATTAGCAAGACCGAAGGCATTATTCCTGCTCTCGAAACTGCTCACGCTTTTGCTGTATTGGGTAAAATGAAATTTGCAAAATCAGATCGGGTTGTGGTTTGTTTAAGCGGTAGGGGCGATAAGGATTTGGCCACTTATATGGAAGCGATGGGGGAAGATCTTAAATAAAAAATTATGAGTAGAATTCAACAAATATTTGAACAGAAAAAACAAAGGGTGCTGAATGTTTATTTTACGGCTGGCTTTCCAGCACTGAATGACACTTTGCCCATCATGCAATCCTTAGCTGCAGCAGGTGCAGACTTAATTGAAATAGGCATGCCATATAGTGATCCCTTGGCCGATGGTGTGGTGATCCAGGAGAGCAGCAGTAAGGCATTGGCAAATGGAATGAGTATTTCCATTTTGTTTGAACAACTAAAATTAGCTCGAAAAGATGCCGCACTGCAATCTACTGGTATTATATTGATGGGATATATGAATCCTGTATTACAATATGGATTCGAAAAATTCTGTGCCGATGCAGCAGCCGTAGGCGTAGATGGGTTGATACTGCCCGACTTGCCCGAATATGAATTTGAAAAAGAATATGGAGCCATCATTAAAAAATATGGACTCGACTTTATTTTTCTGGTCACCCCCGAAACAACGCCCGAGCGGGTGCGGCACTTAGATGCACTTAGCAGCGGTTTTATATATGCCGTTAGTTCTTCCGCAACTACGGGTGGTGCTACCGATTTTGCTGCGGTAGATATTTATCTGGAACGCTTGCATAAAATGAATTTAAAAAATCCAATACTGGTAGGTTTTGGTATCAAAGATAAATCCAGCTTTAATGCAGCCGTTAAGTTTACCAACGGGGCAATTATTGGGACTGCATTTATTAAAGCATTGGCCGATTCAAAAGATATTCAACAAACCACTTTCAGTTTTATAAAACCTATTATAAGCGTTTAATTAATAGAGCAATGAATACCGTAATTATCAAATACAATGCAGGCAATATACAGTCCGTTCTCTATGCCCTTGAGCGAATAGGCGCAAGCGCAGTGGTGAGTGATGATCCTGCCACTATTGCTGCTGCTGATAAAGTGATTTTCCCAGGCGTGGGCGAAGCCAGTACGGCCATGAATTACTTGAAAGAAAGAAAATTAGATCAACTGATTATTTCCTTACAACAACCCGTACTCGGCATCTGCCTCGGTATGCAGTTGATGTGTACATACAGTGAAGAAAATAATACTTCCTGTTTAGGAATTTTTAATGAGCAAGTAAAACGATTTGAGCCAGGGCCTGCATCACTTAAAATACCTCAGATCGGCTGGAATAATATTCAGCAATTAAAAACGCCATTATTTCATTCAATAAAAGAAAACAGCTATTGTTATTTTGTACACGGGTATTATGCCGAATATGGCTTGTACACCATTGCTACTACCAACTATGGAATTGATTACAGTGCGGCATTGCATAAAAATAATTTTTATGGCACACAATTTCATCCAGAGAAAAGTGCCGATATTGGTGAACAGTTGCTCAAAAATTTTATTGCATTATAATATTGTTTCAACTAAAATATAAAATTAAATTATGGTTCTTATTCCTGCAATAGATATCATCAACGGCAAATGTGTTCGCCTTACACAGGGAGATTATTCCCAGCAGAAAATTTACCGCGAACATCCATTAGAAGTAGCCAAAGAATTTGAAGCAGCGGGTATTGAAAGGCTTCACTTGGTAGATTTGGATGGTGCAAAAGCAGGAGCTGTACAGAACTGGAAGGTGTTGGAAGAAATAGCTACTCATACGAAATTGGTGATTGATTTTGGTGGGGGAATTAAAACCGAAAGCGACTTAAATATTGTATTCAATTCAGGTGCTGCCTTGGCTACCATTGGAAGCCTTGCCGTAAAATCTCCACTCGTTTTTAGTGAATGGATTGCCAACTATGGTGCCGATAAATTTCTATTGGGTGCAGATGTAAAAGGAGAAAAGATTGCAGTAAGTGGCTGGTTGGAAACAACAGAAATTTCTGTCTTCGATTTTATGCAACAATATATTGATAGAGGAATGACACAGATTTTTTGTACCGATATAAGCAAAGACGGAAAGCTGGAAGGGCCTTCCTTAGAACTCTATCAAAAAATTATAACACAGTTCCCCACGCTTCATTTTATTGCCAGCGGCGGCGTAAGTTGTATGGAAGATTTGGATGCACTAAAAGCAATTGGTTGCAGTGGTGTGATTGTAGGGAAAGCCATCTACGAAGGAAAAATAAAAATATAATTATTCGCATCTCAAACTATTCAACGTGCTTACTAAACGCATCATACCTTGTCTCGATATTAAAGATGGCCGCACCGTTAAAGGGGTGAATTTTGAACAGATTCGTGATGCAGGTGATCCAGTAGAATTGGCTACCATCTATGCACAAGAGGGAGCGGACGAATTGGTGTTCTTAGACATCACCGCTACCGTTGAGCGTAGGAAAACATTAAGCGAATTGGTGAATAAAATTTCTAGGCATATTAATATTCCTTTTACCGTTGGGGGGGGCATTTCCTCTGTTGAAGACGTTCAGGTATTGTTGCAGCATGGTGCTGATAAAATTTCTATAAATAGTTCTGCTTTTAAAAACCCTTCTTTAATTGGTGAGCTGGCCAAAGAATTTGGAAGTCAGTGCGTAGTGCTTGCCATTGATACCAAGCAGGAAGCAGATGGTAATTGGTATGTTTACCTGAATGGTGGTCGCACTAAAACAGACTCTTTTTGTCTCGATTGGGCGCGACAAGGAGTGGATTTAGGCGCGGGTGAAATTCTCCTTACTTCTATGAATAACGACGGTACCAAGCAGGGTTTTGCCTTAGATATTACCCGCGAATTATCTACCCAACTATCTGTACCGGTGATTGCTTCTGGTGGGGCGGGCAATATGCCCCATTTTGCAGATGTATTTGAGCAATCCAATGCAGACGCAGCCCTTGCCGCCAGTATTTTTCATTTTAAAGAAATAACGGTTCCCCATTTAAAACAAT
>JAAFJB010000022.1 GCA_013297995.1 Chitinophagales bacterium
TATTACAATACAAACAAACCTCTCAAATACAATGCACTCAAGGCTTTATATCGATAAGGAGGAACAACAATATCTAATCCAACTATTTAATCTTTAAACTTGGGTGACCCAGTGAGGAAAACAGGAAAGAGAACAAGATAACCGAGGGAATCTTTAATTTATTGGATGCTTTTAAAATTAATTAACTCAAACAGCTTCTATTGGGTTGGGTTTAATAAATCGACTAAAAAAATTCCCAATACCACAAGCGGTAAAGCAGGCTAATGCTGCATAAAAACCAGCCTGAATACCAAACAATTCTACGGCCATGATGGCACAGGCCAATGGGGTATTCATTGCGCCTGCAAATACGGCAACAAAGCCCATTCCAGACAATAAAGCAAACGGCAATGGAATAAACAACGATAAACAATTCCCCAATGCTGCACCGATGAAAAAAAGTGGAGTGGCTTCGCCTCCTTTAAATCCAGCAGCAAGTGTAAGGATGGTGAAAGCCATTTTTAAAATAAAGTCATAATAAGGGAGTGTTGTGTTAAACGCTTCAACGATAGTAGGTATACCAAGGCCAATATATTTTGTAGTACCAAGTACCCATACGGCAATTGCAATTAAAAAACCTCCTATTATTGGTTGTAGTGGGGTGAAAACAATATATTTTTTAAACAAGCTACTCAGTTTTTGCATGCTGGTGCTGAAGAAAACTGCGCACAGGCCAAAAGCAATACCAGCAACAATAACGTATATGATTTCTGTAAATCCAATGGAAGGAATTGTATCAATTGTATAGCTTGTGTGCTTGGTGTTTAAAAGCTTGGCAGTGCTATCGCCCAAAATAGATGCGGCCAACACTACTAAAAATGTTTTTGCATTTATTTTTTTGATTTGGCAAAATTCTAGCGCAAAAATGGCTCCTGCAATTGGTGTCCCAAAAACTGCTCCAAATCCTGCGGCAACCGCAGCCAGTAATAGAATTTTTCTCTCTTCAATAGAAAGTGAAAAAGGCTTACTGAATTGATCGGCAAGACTGGCTGTTATTTGCAAAGCAGTTCCTTCTCTTCCCGCAGAACCACCAAATAAATGAGTAAGAATGGTGCAGATATAAATCATTGGAGCCATTAGGACTGGAATAATGCCTTTGGGCTCATGGATTGTTTTGATTAATAGTTTATTGCCGGCAGTAATTTCTTTTCCATAATAATAGTATAGTAGTCCCGTAGCGAGACCGGCTACTGGCAGAAATACAATCATCCATAAATGCGTTTCTCGGAATTTGGTTGCCCAGTTAAGCGTTGTTAAAAAAAATGCAGATGATACACCTGCAATAAGGCCAATAATGGCGATGATCAAAATCCATTTGACCAATTGCGCTGAGAAAGGAGATTTATTAAATTCACTCATATTTTCTAATGCCCAAAATAAGCAACTGTTCTCATTAAGAAGCTGTTTGAATATGTTATTTATTTTTTTTCATGGTTTTTTAAGTGAAAAATACAGGTTGTAAATTAAGTACCACATTCTAATGTAAGAAAAATCATTGCAAATTAATAGTCTATTAATTTGGTAGACTATTTTAATTTTATATATATTTGCCAAATAGATACAGCAAATATTATTTATGAGAACAAAAAAACAAGCTGCTCTTTTTTTAGGGAGGGTGATTTTTAAAGGCGAAACGCAACACGCATTTATTTACTACAGTAATTATTGGCAGAGTTGTTGTTTCGAATAAAGTGGAATAAAAAGTGGTGATAAATTATTTCTATAATAATAAAAGCACCCTGGTTGAAATCAAACTTACAAAGTTTACTCCTACCATTTACAGTTGTAAAATGAGCTAAAAAGTGAAATTCTTTTTGGCATTTAGTATCATTAAAATTAAACAGAATAATGAATAATAATATTATAGGTATAATTATTTGGGGATTAATTTTTTCTCCCTTTTTTATAGCTGCTCAAAATAAGCCAGAAATAAATGCCACCGTTTGGGGCAGGGTAGTGGATGCTCGTACATCTGAGGTTTTAATTGGAGCCAATGTAAATATTAAAGGAACCACCAATGGATCTATTACTGACGTAAACGGGGAATTCGCGCTTGTTACGGGACAGAAACTTCCTTTTACGCTCATTGTTTCATATATCGGCTATCAAAAAAAAGAGCTGATTGTTGTAGAAAATAAACTGGAGATTCAATTAGAAAAAAATATAAATCTGCTGGGTGATGTAGTAGTTTCATCACGGAGCAAGCAAGAATTGGCATATGAAATTCCAATTCCTATCTCTGTTGTTCAAGGTGCAAAAGCCAATGAAGCTGGAGCATTCAATCCCAATCGACTGAAAGAATTAGTACCCTCTATACAAATGTATTCATCAAATGCGCGAAATACAACCCTAAATATTAGAGGTATGGGTTCTACATTTGGCCTTTCCAATGATGGTATTGATCCTGGTGTTGGCTTTTATGTGGACGGTGTTTATTATGCTCGTCCCGCTGCGGCTTCGCTCGATTTTGTTGATATAGAAAGGGTTGAAGTGCTTCGTGGTCCACAAGGTACATTGTTTGGAAAAAACACCACCGCAGGAGCTTTTAACATCACTACCAATGCACCAAGTTTCACACCAAGTACATCATTTGAAACCAGCTATGGCAACCTAAATTATATTCAAGCAAAAGCATCTATTACTGGCCCTCTGGGTAAAAAAATTGCCGCAAGAATCTCTTTTTCTGGTACACAACGCAATGGAACAGTATTTAACTCAACAACCCAAAAACCTACCAATACCCTTAATAATATTGGCTATAGGGCTCAGGTACTTTTTAAGCCAACCAATAAAACCAGTGTTTTATTTATAATAGATAATGCCCAACAACGCCCAGATGGATATGCAACTGTAGTGGCTGGTGTTGTAACAACTATGCGACCTGCATACAGGCAGTTTAATAATATTATAAGCGACTTGAATTATAAATTACCCTCAACCAATCCATTTGACAGAATCACCGATGCCAACTCCCCTTTAAAGGCCAACAATGATTTTGGAGGGGTTTCTGTAAATATGGGTATAAAAATTGGGAAAGGTAAACTGAGTTCAATATCTGCTTGGCGATATTGGAATTGGGATCCATCCAATGATAGGGATTTTATAGGTATCCCCGTATTAACCAAATCACAAGGAAACTCAAAACACCAACAATGGTCGCAAGAAATTCGCTACGTAGGGCAGCTCTCTCCAAAATTGAGTGGCGTTTTTGGAATTTTCTTTATCAGTCAAGATTTAAAATCAGACCCATTACAAACAGAAGAATCTGGTGCTGCTCAATGGCGTTTTGCACAAAGCTCTACTTCATCATTATGGAAAACTCCAGCCTTGTTTGATGGCTTTGGTACCAATACCATTTCTAGTCTCACAACGAATAGCGCAGCTGTATTTAGCCAACTTGATTTTGAAATTATAAAAAAGTTACACTTATTGCCAGGAATTCGCGTTAACTACGATAATAAATCTGTTTTCTATCAACGTGAAACTTATGGCGGATTGCAAACAAATGATCCCGCATTAATAGCCTTAAAAACGAGTGTTTATACGAATCAATCATTTAATTTTAAAGTAGCGGAATCCAATTTTTCTGGTCAAATTACACTCGCTTATAAACCCAATAAAAATATAAATATGTTTGTAACTTATGCCGATAGTTATAAGCCTATTGGTGTAAATTTAGGTGGTTTGCCAACGGCAAATGGAATTACTCTGGTTGAGTTTGCAAGTGTAAAACCTGAACATATTTCCCATTATGAAGTGGGCATAAAAACCAAGCCAAGTGCACAATCAAGTCTAAATTTTATGGTGTTTAACACAGCTATTCATGATTACCAAACACAGGTTCAAACTGCAGAGATAGGTGTTAATAGGGGCTATCTTGCCAACGCTGAAAAAGTGGTAGTAAAAGGGGCTGAATTAGAAGGGAGTATCAAGATTCTCAATCATATTTCATTTACAGCAGCAATTTCTCTTATGGATGGGAAATACACTTCATTTGCCAATGCCCCTGTTCCACTTGAAGAAGTAGGAGGAACTGCCACATTCAAAGATATTTCGGGTACTTCCCTTCCTGGTATATCCAAATGGGCGGGCTCATTAGGTGCTGAAATTACGAGGAAAGGCAGTTTGTTTTCCTTAAAAGGAAATTTCTTTTTTGCCGTTGATACCTATTATCGTTCTTCTTTTTCATCCAGCGCATCCGCATCTAAATATTTAAATATAAATGGGTATATGCTACTAAATGGTAGAATTGGTTTTAGGGCGTCTAACGGATTCACTATATTGGGGTGGTGTAGGAACTTAACAAACCAAAACTATTTCGAACAATTGTTACCAGCTGCTGGAAGCTCTGGACTTTATGCCGCTGTTTTGGGAGATCCTAGAACATATGGGATTACATTTCGCCATGCTTTTTAAAATTCTATTTAGATGATTTTTTTTGTCACAAATATTTGCCCTACAAAACGATTGGTGTTTACCTTATTGTTAATTGTTATCTTCTTAAAAATAAATGCCCAGAACAATCGGGAAATTGTAGATGAGCAGCAAGTGTGGACTGGATATTTTAGCCAAATTCGCCTCACTAAAAAATTAGGAATTTGGGCTGATATACATTTTAGAGCCACGGATCAATTTGTAAAATCACCTTCAAAGTTACTCACTCGGGTTGGGCTTATGTATTATCTTAACGAACACCTAAAACTTACAAATGGCTATGCATTTATCAACCATTTTCCAGAAGAAGGGCATGCAAATATTTCCCAACCAGAACACCGAATATGGCAACAGTTACAAAACCATTCAAAGCATGGAAATATCCGCTCAATGCAATGGGTTAGATTAGAAGAAAGATTCCGAAGAAAAATTAAAAATGTGGATGAATTGGGAGAGGGGTATCGCTTTGATTTGCGGTTACGAAGCAATTTAATGTTCAATTTTCCATTATCTCGAAAAGGAATCGCACCAAAAACAGTTTCTGCAATTTTGAATGATGAGTTTTTTATCAACTTTAAAAATTCAAGTAATCCTAATTATTTTCTTTTCGACCAAAATCGCTTTTTTGTGGGACTTTCTTATAATTTTTCAAACCATTCTAATCTGCAGTTTGGATACATGAATGTATTTCAACAACTCACAAAAGGTTCTAAATTCAAAAATATAGATGCTCTAAGATTGTTTTATTTTCAAAATCTAGATTTCAGAAATAAATAAATTCAGGCCATAAAGTGTATACAAAACAGTCTGTGGTAGAGGGTATACCAGCTTGCCAAAGCAATGAAATGAACCAAATAGCTCACTAAACTGTTCCAATACAATGGATTTATTCAGCAGCGAAATCACCAATCTTTTACCAAAAGATGGTACAGTAAATTATCATGGGAACTTGCTTTCTTTGAAAGATGCCAATCACTATTTAGAGGTATTACTTCATACTATCGAATGGAAAAATGATGAAGCTATTATATTTGGGAAACGCATCATCACAAAACGAAAAGTTGCTTGGTATGGTGATATAGGTTTTGCCTATTCTTATTCAAACACTACTAAATATGCACTTCCGTGGACTAATGAATTGTTGGTACTCAAAACTTTGGTTGAAACAAAAACAGGGGAGCAATACAATTCATGTTTATTGAATCTCTACCACAATGGCAATGAGGGAATGGCTTGGCATAGCGATGCCGAAAAAGATTTGAAGAAAAACGGTGCAATTGCTTCCGTAAGCCTTGGTGCAGTTAGAAAATTTTCTTTTAAACACAAGCAAGATCAGTCAACCATTTCCATAATACTAGAGCATGGCAGCCTATTGCTGATGAAAGATACCACCCAAACGCATTGGCTGCATAGGCTTCCCCCTACAAAACTTACTACAAAACCACGGGTGAATCTTACTTTCAGAACTATTGTTAGATAATATTTAAGTAGGGGTAAGCATCAACACAATCCATTAGCTACCCCTTATTTCCTTATTTTTGTGTTTCATGAAGGCAAAAACACTCAAAAAGGATAAGGTAAATATTATTACGCTAGGATGTAGTAAGAATCTGGTAGATTCTGAAGTGTTGAGCGGACAATTGGCGGCCAATGATTATGCAGTTGTACATGAGAATACCAAGCTCGATCATAATGTGGTGGTTATTAATACCTGCGGTTTTATTGATAAAGCCAAAGAGGAGAGTGTGAATACCATTTTAGATCAGTTGGAATTAAAGCGCCGCGGCAAGCTAGATAAGGTTTATGTGACTGGTTGTTTAAGCGAGCGTTACCGCAGTGATTTAGAAGCTGAAATGCCCCAAGTAGACGCTTGGTTTGGTACACTTGAATTGCCTTTAATATTAAAGCAGTTCAACGCCGATTACAAAGCCGAACTTCTGGGTGAACGAATGCTTAGTACTCCTAAACACTACGCTTACTTAAAAATAAGTGAGGGGTGTAATCGTACTTGCTCATTTTGTGCCATCCCGCTTATGCGTGGCCAGCATATTAGTAGAACCATTGAATCTTTGGTAGAAGAAGCAGAAAGCTTAGTGAAGAAAGGGGTGAAAGAGATTATGCTGATTGCACAGGAGTTGACGTATTATGGGCTTGATATTTATAAAAAAAGAGAACTTCCCCGTTTACTCAACGCCTTAGCAGATATAAAAGGATTGGAGTGGATTCGTTTACATTACGCTTATCCTAGTAAGTTTCCTTTAGAAATTCTAGACGTAATGCGAGAGAGAGATAATATCTGTAAATACTTAGATATGCCCTTGCAGCATGCCAGCAATAATATGCTGAAAGCCATGCGCCGTAATATTACCCGTGAAGAAATGACGGAATTGATTCAGCAAATTCGTGAAAGAGTACCCGGTATTTGTATCCGCACCACGCTAATTGCAGGTTTCCCAGGAGAAACCGATGCAGATATAGCAGAACTAAAAGCGTTTTTACAAGAACATCGGTTTGATAGGGTAGGTATTTTTAATTATTCTCACGAAGAAAATACCAGTGCCCATGATTTGGTAGATGATATTCCTGCTGAACTTAAGGCAGAGCGAGCGCAGGAGATTATGGAAGTACAGCAAGAAATTTCTTATGAAAAGAACCAAGAAAAAATTGGAAAAATACTCAAAGTACTGATTGATAAAAAAGAAGCAGGTCGCTATCTGGGTCGCACTGAATTTGATAGTGTTGAAGTGGACAATGAAGTGGTGATACATGCAACCAAAAAACTTACTATTGGAGATTTTGTAATGGTTAAAATCACCAAAGCCTATGATTATGATTTAGAAGGTGAAGTGGTTTAATTTAAAACTTAAATCCAAGGGTCAACATAAGGCTTCCACGATTGCCACTTTGTGACGCAAAAGTATTGGGTTTGTCGTTTAAGCGATAGGCAAATGCCACATCCTTATTGATGATATGCGAGTAGGTAAGATCAATAAACATCCCTTTATTTCTATATCCAATACCGCCAGAACCAATAATTCTACTGGCTTTGAGGGCTTTATCTTGGTAAGGGCTTCCATAATATGCAGTTCCCAAACGAACCATTATGGTATTGAATTTTAATTCACCTCCTAATCTGAAATTTATATTGCCTTTGTAAGTGTCTTTAATTGCATCATTTATTAAATTATAATAATTGCGAAGGGTAGGATCATTTTCATTTTCTGAAGAAGCCGAATAACGAGCAGCTCTATAGTTCACATATTCAAGGTCTGCGCTAATAAATGCCCTTTGTTTTCTGGTGTCTGAAGTCTCTCGAAATACATAACTCACACTGCCAATCATTCTCCAAGGAGTGGATATATTGTAAGTAGATTTTTCCCCCATCCCACTGTTTAAGGCATCACTAGTTTCAGAAAGTTGACCGTTGAACGACTCCGTATTGGTGGTCATTGAAGAACGAATTCTGTCCGTCATACTCAATAATTGTGGGGTATGAAAGGCAAATCCAATTCTAAAATATTCTTGAGGCTTATAGATGGCACCCAATTTTAATCCAACACCAATACCGCTTGATGAGAATCTTTCTTTGTATTCAAAAAAACTAAATTGATTATTGTTGTTATTGGTTGCGTCTCTTTCACTGTAAAATAATTCCCGATTGTATTGAATAATGGGGATGGTTAAACTGCCACCAACATAAAGTTTATCGGCCATATTTCCCGCCATGCCAATCGCTATTTCATTGTAGCTGCCAGTATTGGTTGCGTCGTATAATTGGTTCACACCTGTTGAAATAGGTACTAGGCTTTGGTATCCAGCAAAGGATCCATTTGCACCACGAATGGTGTCTAACAAGAAAGTTCTAAATGCCAATGAGGAACCAAAAATATAATTACTGAGTGCCGCATTGGTATCAGCCCTATCACGGGTTAATTCTTCTAAATATTTTTCTGAAAATGAACTGGTATTGTTAAACCCTTTGAACTGAACCCTACTGTTATAATTGGCCAGTTGATTTACCGAAATGGCAAAAGCAGAGCTGGTCCATTTGCTATTGCCATATTTATTAGTCCCTGCCAGCACAATTCCTGAAGTTCCGTAACCGAAATTATTTTTTTTATTACTGGTATCACTGCCACGATAGTTGAATTTATTGTTGTTGAACAAAAAACCAGGTGATAAAACAATCTCCCTTGTTTTGTACAGTCCAATACCTGCAGGATTAATATGGTTGGCAGAAATATCACCGCCCAAAGAACCCATTACACCTCCTACAGCCATATTTCTTGCGGTTCCATTTTGGGTAAACCAAGCCAGCCGCAATGCGTCTTCAGGTGTTTGTGCATTACCAATAAAATAACAAAAGCTGAATATTATTGGAAAAATTTTTCTCATTGCGTTACTTTTATTGTTTTTGGGCTGATCCAAGCTTTTATCTATAGGTTTATACGGGCAACCCTTTTGGTTGGGATACCGATTGAGTTTTCAATAAAACCAATCCTAATTTAATTCCCCCTGCCACGTGGTGTGCTAGCACTAGATCCTGTACTTTTAAACCCACCACTAGATCCACCTGCATTGCTGCTGGGTGCGCTGTTGCTGTTAGATGAACTTCCAAATGTTCTGGCAGGCCTATCGTATGAATTGTTATTATTACCCGAAGTATTGGGTTGGGTAAATACTCTTTTTACTAAATTGCCAAGTCCATTATTACCAGTGGAGTTCCCCGGTGCATACCAACTGTCTTTTCCACCACTGATGATATTGGTATTATTGTAGGTTCGATTTCTATATGCATTGATATTTGAACCCGAAGTATAAGTAGCAGGGATTGCTTTGGGATTTGCGTAAGTAATTACATTAAATATTGGACTGCCCCAACCTAAATGGCTTCCACCTAATCCATTTCCCCAGCCGCCGCCATACCAATTGCTCCATGCACTAACACCCAAACCACCATTGCATCCAATATTCCAAGGATTCATCTGCATTCCCCAAGGATGATTGCCCCAGCCCCAATTGTTGAAATTATTCATGGTATTAAATGTAAAAGGAGAGAAGTTGTGCCGCATATCATTCCAATAACTAAAATCATCAATATCACTCCAACGATTTCTGTTGGCTACACGCATTCTTAGGTAACGATTGTCAGAAGTGCTGGTATATTCTTGATATCGATCTTCGTCGTTATTATTTCGCCTTACTGCTACCACCCCTACCTCCTTACCCGGTGAAAAATAAATATCATCAGGTGTTTGTCCTGACTGATAAACCGAACTACATCCGGTTAATAAACTTGCTGTAATGATTGAGCTGATGAATAACTTTTTCATGTGTTAATTTTTATTGTTTTTTAATGGCCACATGGAATTCGCAAATTAACATATAGGTTGTTATCGAATTCTTGTTATGGCTCATTTCATAGTCTTCCTTTTAACATGATCAAAATCGTTGCATGAAGTTACATACATTTGCGTGCTGTTGACTTAATTTATTATCACCAAATTACATGCCAACTAAGTTTTAACAAATATAAAACCAATAAATATATGGGCAAGGAGCTAACCTCACGTGCGCAGGATTATTCACAGTGGTATAACGACCTAATAATTAAAGGAAATCTTGCCGATTATACTGCCGTACGTGGCTGTATGGTTATTAAACCTTATGGCTTTGCACTTTGGGAAAATATGCGTGATGCGCTAGATAAAATGTTTAAAGATACAGGGCATCAGAATGCTTATTTCCCTTTATTCGTCCCCAAAAGTTTATTTGAGGCAGAAGAAAAGAATGCAGAAGGCTTTGCCAAAGAATGTGCGGTAGTTACCCATTATCGGTTGAAGAATGATCCCTCAAATCCGGGTAAATTGATGGTTGATCCAGAAGCTAAACTAGAAGAAGAGTTGGTGGTTCGCCCCACCAGTGAAGCCATTATTTGGAATACCTATAAAGGATGGATTCAGTCTTACCGTGATTTACCTTTACTCATTAATCAATGGGCCAATGTAGTAAGATGGGAAATGCGTACGCGTTTATTTTTGCGTACCGCAGAGTTCTTATGGCAAGAAGGTCACACCGCACACGCAACAGCAGCAGAAGCGGTGGAAGAAACCCGCAGGATGCTAGATATATATGCAGATTTTGCTGAAAACTGGATGGCTATGCCGGTAATTAAAGGGGTTAAATCTCCCAATGAACGTTTTGCTGGTGCAGAAGATACTTATTGCATTGAAGCACTAATGCAAGATGGCAAAGCATTACAGGCAGGCACTTCCCATTTTTTGGGTCAGAATTTTGCCAAAGCTTTTGATGTTAAATTCAGCGATAAAAACAATAAGCTTGATTATGTATGGGCTACCAGTTGGGGGGTGAGTACCCGTTTAATTGGGGGGCTTGTTATGGCGCATAGCGATGATGATGGACTTATTATTCCTCCTCGTATTGCCCCTATTCAAGTAGTGATTGTGCCTATTTATAAAGGCGATGAACAAAAAGCAATGATTGGCGATGTGGTGCAAGGAATGATGGCCAGTATGAAAGCATTGGGCATTAAAGTGAAATATGATGACAGCGACAATAATCGGCCGGGTTGGAAATTTGCTGAATATGAATTGAAGGGAGTACCTATTCGTATTGCAGTTGGTGCTCGCGACCTTGAAAATCAAGTAGTAGAAGTTGCTCGCAGAGATACCAAAGAAAAAACCACGGTTGCCCTTGATGGTATTGCAGCATATACCAAACACTTACTTGATACCATTCAAGTAAATATGTTTAACAAAGCCAAAGCATACCGCGATGAACATATTACCATTGTAAATACTTGGGATGAATTTATGGAAGTATTAGATAAGAAAACTGGTTTTGTATCTGCTCATTGGGATGGTAGTTCCGAAACAGAAAATAAAATTAAAGAGCTGTCTAAAGCTACCATCCGCTGTATCCCTTTAGATAATCCGCTTGAAGAAGGGGCCTGTATTTTATCGGGTAATAAATCTATACAGCGCGTTCTTTTTGCTCGTGCTTATTAATGTATTTATTTAAAAAATCAACTCCCAACTACTTCGCTAGCTTGGAGTTGGTAGAGATTCTGTATGAAGCAAAAAGAAATTCATCCTGCGTTGCAACCCTATCTGGAAGGCAAAGTCATATTGATTGATAAGCCGCTAGAGTGGACTTCTTTTGATGTGGTTAGGAAAATTAGAAATATTACCCGCATTGTAAAAGTGGGGCATGCCGGAACCCTCGATCCGCTTGCTTCTGGCTTACTCATTGTTTGTACTGGAAAGTTTACAAAGAAAATAAATGGATACATGGGAATGGAGAAAGAGTATAAAGGCACTTTCACACTTGGAGCAACTACACCTACTTATGATTTAGAATCCGAACCAGAGAATCATTATACGGTTGACCATTTAACTGCCCAACAAATTCAAGCTGCTACCGCTGCATTTACTGGATTGATTATGCAAGTGCCGCCCATACATTCGGCCATTAAACAAGATGGGAAGCCAGTTTACTTAGCAGCTCGCAAAGGAATAGATGTGGTATTAGAGCCGCGGCCGATTACCATTTATTCGTTTGTTATTGAAGCGATTGAGCTGCCCATTGTTCATTTTAAAGTGGTTTGCTCTACAGGCACTTATATTAGAAGCCTAGCCCATGATTTTGGTAAATCACTTGGTGTTGGGGGTTATATGAGTAGTTTGCGAAGAACCCGAATTGGTGAGTTTTCAGTGAACCATGCAATGTCTTTGCTTGGATTTGAATCGGAAATATTACAGATGAAAAAATGCTTAGAAGGGGAGACCGATTCCTAGTTGTAAAGCAAAATTTGGTATTTGTATTCCATTTGCTCTGGTATCTGTCCATTCAAAATCTTTGAATCCAGCCCATCCTCCGTTTGTCTTGCGCAGCGGGTCCTTCAGCTTGTAAGCAAAATCAAATCTTATTAAAAAATACGACAAATCAAACCGTAAGCCTGTTCCAATTCCAATGGCCATGTCTTTACTAAAATTATTTATCGAAAAAATAGTAGAAGGATCCGATGCATTCGTTTTTCTTATATTCCATACATTCCCAATATCAGTAAACAAAGCACTGCCTATTTTAAATCCCCCAATAGTGGCTAAATCAAACCGGTACTCTATGTTAAATTCTAATTGCATGTCGCCAAACCTGTCTCTAAAGGCATTTCTAGCGGTTTCTCTTTCGCTTTGATCTGAGCTTCCCAATCCCAATTGCCTTAGCCTCCAGGCTCTCATACTATTGGGCCCACCTGCTGAGAATTGTTTATAGAAAGGCATGGTTGGACCTATTATGGTATCACCACCATAATTGTATCCTAGGCCTCCATATCCCCTAAATACCAGTTCTGATTTGCGCATTTTATGTGACTGACGAAATTCCACTTCTGTTTTTAAGTAACGGTAAATACTACCCCTCAGTCCCGGTATAAAACCAAACAGGCCGCCAGCTTCCTCAATACCTAGCCGATAAAAATTACTTTTATTGGGATTGTTTTTTCCAAAAGTAGATTTGATAAAAGAAAAACTTTGACTTACGATATTACCCTCATTAAAAGATGCTTTTAAGAATGGGTTTTTAATAATTAATTGATCTAGTGAGTCGAGTTTGTCAATCGCATACAATTCAATATTCAAAGGCTTGTAAACGAAAGTATTGTTTCCTTTTTTCCACTCATATCCAAAACTGGTAGTGAAATTTCTTACCCTATAAAAATTTCTTCTATCAACATAACCAGCGTTTACTGCCCAGAGCGTTCTACTATTCTGAATATTATCTAAAGTATTCCATTTTTTAAAAGGCTGTATAATTTTGGGAAACACATAGGTATGTCCTATATTAATTAAAAAGGTTTGTAGTAAGTCGCTCGACTGATCCTTGCTGTTTAATAAATTCAATTCCACACCTGTTCTAAAAGTAGCGATAGATTGAATGGCATTTTTCCAAACGTTTCTATTGTTGTAAGACAGGTTGGTAGATATACCAAAGAGATTGGTAAGGCCTATATCAGCTATATTTCTACTTGCTTCTAAGTCTACCGTGAAACTTTGCTTTACAGCAGGAGTTAGGAAAAAATAGAGATCAACCGTGTCTTTATTTCTAATTTCTGGTTTAATATCTATATTTTGCCAAGCTGGAAGTTGTGCCAATGCATTGGCTGTATTAAAGTATTTTTCTTCATTGTAAAGATCTCCCTTTTTTAAGTAGGTATCTTCTTTCATTGGCTTGTAATTGAATAGGCCTTTTTTGTATCGTATTGTTGCAGCTCCATGTATAGATTCAGAAAAACTTTTATCCTTTATCAAGCTGTCTGGCAGATCTGATAATTTGGTTTCTGGGTAATAATACAAGTTGCCAATATAAAACTGGAAAATTTTGCTGCTATCTAATACGGGTCTTTGTTGTATGCTGATGCCCCATTTGGGATTTAGTTTTTTTGCTTTGGCAATTTCTCCTAACAATCGGGCTTGTTCAAATGGATCAATAGTAAGTTTGAGGAAATTGCTATTATTCGAATCTACGTAAGCAAAAATATCTTCTCTGGTAAACTTATAAAATCCATTTTTTCTATATAGTTTAACCAATCTATCCAGTTCATTACTAATAACTTGTTTTGAATAGGGTTTGCCTTCTTCAATAAGAGCGGACTTTACATTTGTAAGCGTAATTTTTTTTAAAATACTATCATTGAGGTCGTAACTTACCGTATCTATTGATATATTTTTCCCTGGGTTTATATCAACAAATATTTGAACCCTTATTTGGTCTTTAATGGTATCAGTGGTAAACCTTTTAGTAAGGATTGAATAATAGTATCCTTGTGAATTTAGGTAGGCGTTCATGAAGTTAATAGAGCGGAGAATATTTGTTGAGTCAAATGTTGGCGGACTTTTAATTTTATACAATATTCCAAATTCTTGTTGTTTGGGAACTTTAAGGCTATCATCCCAATAATTATTCAGTTCAGTTAATAACCGTTTTTTCTCATCTTTGTGGAGTTTGCCACTTAAACTTATTTTATTAGCATACACAAATGGAGTGTTTACTGGGTAGTTTCTAACCCTTGTTCTTCGTTGTTCAGAACAAGAAATGGTTAAAAAAGCCATTATAAGTAGCCAATAATCAGTGAATGCGAAAGTTGTTTTGAACCTAAAATTCATAGCAGATGTTAAACAAGAATGAAGCCAAATATATTCAATCTTTGTGCTTAAAAAAACACAGAGATGCAAGTGGTCATTTTTTAGTGGAAGGAATAAAGGGGGTTGATGAATTATTAAACAGTAATTTTTCAATAAAAAAGCTCTATGCATTACAGGATTGGGCTCACCTTAAACAGGATAAAGCCCCGCTGGTAAGGGTTTCTGCGGATGAATTGAAAAAAATTAGTGGGTTACAAACCCCCAATCAAGTGCTTGCAATTGTGGCTCAGAAAATACCTCAAAAAGCCGGCCCAGAAAAGGGAAAATTGGTAATTGCACTAGATGGAATACAAGATCCGGGAAATATGGGCACACTGATAAGAATAGCAGATTGGTTTGGTATTGATACCATTTTAGCTGGAGCAGATTCTGCGGATTTTTACAGTCCCAAAGTAATCCAGTCCACTATGGGAAGCTTTAGTAGGGTGAGAGTGTGCTATGGTAATTTATATGAAATGCTTGCTGCTTCGCCAGTACCCATTTATGGTGCATTGCTTAGAGGCAGTAGTATTTACCAAAATCCTACCGTTAAAGAAGGTGTTTTGTTGATTGGGAATGAATCGAATGGCATTCATCAATCTATACAGGAATTAATTACACACCCTGTTCATATTCCAAGAATAGGCGGGGCTGAATCTTTGAATGCTGCTGTAGCGGCGGGTATATTACTTTCTCATTTAATAAAAAAATAATCATCGAAATTGGATGGCTGTAATAGGCTTTATTTTTTTTATGATCAGCGCAGGAATAATTAAAACAGCATAACATATTATAAAGGTAAATGCGCAAAGTGTACCAATTTCCCACCAGATTATTTTAACGGGAGCGGTTGCAACGGAATAAGAGGTTTCATCTAATTGTATAAATCCAGTTTGTTGTTGTAGCAGGCAAATGCCAATGCCAATAATGAATCCAATTCCTATGCCTACTATTGCAATTGTGGCTCCATAGTATAAAAAAATTTGCATAATTTTTGAATTTTTGGCGCCTAATGCGCTTAGTATTCCTATCATTCGGGTTCTCTCCAAAATTAAAATTAATAAACAAGTGATTAAATTAATGATGGCTACGATAGACATAATGAAAAAGATTACATTTCTGTTTATGTCTTGAATATTTAGCCAGTCAAATATATTGGGATAAATGCTGGCAACAGTTCTACTCATCCATTGGGTAGGTAATTCATTTAATAAACGAAAATTCACTGAGTCAGCTTGTTTATAGTCTCTAACAAACAATTCATAACCTCCAATCTGTTGCGGGGTCCAATTATTAATTCGTTGAATTAATCTTAGGTCGCCTATTACAAAAAGTTTATCATACTCCTCAATACCTGTTTTGTAAAGACCTACTACTATTAATTTTCTATACGTACGGCTATTTTCTATTTGTTCCACAAAATAGAGCTGAACCGTATCATTTAGTTTAATAGAGAGCATCTCAGCCAATTGTTGTGAGAGCATGATTTCTTTTGTATATACAGAATCTTTGAAATGAAGCCACCTACCCGCAGTCAAGTAAGGTTTTAATCTACTACTGTCGTAATTAATTTCTATCCCCTTCAACAGAACTCCTTCAATATTTTTATCTTTTTCAATTACTGCCGACTTAGTGGCAAATGCCTGAACGGTATGTACAGATGGGTCGTTCAATAATTGACTTTTTATAGAATCGTCTTTTGGGATAGCTATTTCTTCTGCTACCATTGACTTGTCGGGTTCAAAATGTTGCACCCGAATATGTCCCCAAAAACTGTAAATTTTGTCTGATACTTTTTCTTGAAAACCGTTTACAAAACAAAGTGTGATGATCATAGCAGCTACCCCTACCGCAGTAGCACCAGCGGATAAGCGAATGATAAAGCGAGAAAAGCTCTGTTGGCGGCTAAAAGCCAACCTTTTTGCTATAAAGAGGGAATAATTCAAGTGGTATGGTTTTTGACTCTTTCAAAACTACATTCCTATTGTCAATTCAACAAAATCAATATACATTCACATATGAAGTTTTTAAGAATACTAATTTTTTCTTTTATCTATTCTATTGTAATGGGGCAGAACCCAGTTGACAAAGTTTTTGTAGGGTCAATTAAAACCGTAAAATTGTTCCCTCAGAATAATCAGCAATCTATACCTATTATCAATTTAAATTCATCGGAACAGCTTGAGCTGCATTTTGATGATTTAGGTAATTATCCCAAAAACTATTTTTATACTTATGAATTGTGTAATGCAGACTGGACTAAAGCCGAGTGGAGTGGGTTTGATTATATAAAAGGATTTCAGCAAAACAGACTGAGTCAATATCGGGTATCATCTATTGCAAAAACGCAGTATATACATTACCAAGCTATGTTGCCAGAACGAAATGCAGTGCCCATCAGAAGTGGTAATTATTTATTAAAAGTGTACCAGGATGGAGATATTTCCAAATTGGTTTTTATCAAAAGTTTTTATGTGGTAGACCAAAAAATAAGTGTGTCCGCACAATTACAGCAACCCTTTGACTACCAATTGTCTACTACCCACCAAAAAATTCAACTGGCTGTAAATACTGGGCAGTTAAATATGATGAATCCCCAGCAAATTAAAACGGTGATTCTACAAAATGGTGGTTGGAACCATAGCTTAAATACATTGGCGCCTTCGTTTATACGAGGAAATATATTGGAGTACAATGCTGAGCAAGATTGCATATTTCCTGGAAGTAAAGAATTTAGATGGATTGATTTGCAAAGCTTTCGGTTTGAAAGTGATAGGGTTGAAAGGGTAAACAGAACTAATATTCCAATGGAAGTGTTGGTAAAAACAGACTTGGTGCGGACTCAAATGCGCTATCTATGGTATAGAGACTTAAATGGGTTCAATGAAATACGCACAACAGAATCTATTAATCCATGGTGGCAATCTGATTATGCAACTGTGGTATTTAGGTTTGCTCCAGATAAAGGGATTCCTTTTGCCAATAAGCGCGTTTTTTTAATGGGAGAGCTAACCGGAAATCAAGTGGGCGATACTTCATTAATGGAATTTGACTCTTCCGAAAAAGTGTACACTAAAAAGCTACTGTTAAAACAAGGTTACTATAGCTATCAGTACACAACTGGCGAAGAAGTAAATGGTAGCGTAAAGCTAGACCAGATATTCACGGAGGGGAATTATTGGGAAACCGAGAATAATTATTTCATATTTGTCTATTTTAGAGCACTAGGAGGTAGACATGATGAACTAATTGGGTACAAATTGCTCAATACCCTGCCAATCAACGGAAGACTTTAACTTTTTGAATTAGGAAGTAGAGCCTAAAATCCCTATCTTTGCACCTTAATTAATATACAATTTTTACAATGGACACACAAATTCAAGGAACAGTTAAGTTCTTTAACGAAGAAAAAGGTTTTGGTTTTATTAAGCATGATGATTCCAACAAAGAAACTTTTGTACATGCTAATGGTTTAATCGACCAGATCGAGGCGAACGACAAAGTGATTTTTGATGTACAAGAGGGACGTAAAGGTTTGAATGCAGTAAATGTGAAACGTTTAAGTTAATCTTAAATATCATACCTTACCTAAGGCCATCAGCTCCTGTTGATGGCCTTATTTATTACTAAAATTTTAAACAGCTTATGTTTACATTAATGAACCAGCTCGCAGAAACAACTGCATTTATTAAAGGAAAAGTTCAAACAGATGCTACAATTGGAATTATTTTAGGTAGTGGACTTGGAAATCTAGCCCAGGAAATAAAAACAGAGATTTCAATTCCATATTCTGAAATTCCTCATTTTCCTGTAAGCACAGTTGAGGGGCACTCGGGTAGTTTACTATTGGGTGAATTGAGTGGGAAAAAAGTATGGGTGATGAGTGGTAGGTTTCATTTTTATGAAGGCTATAGCGCCCAACAGGTGGCTTATCCAGTGAGAGTTATGCATATGCTTGGGGTGAAAGTATTGTTGTTGAGTAATGCAGCAGGAGGTGTAAATACAAATTTCAAAGTAGGAGATTTAATGTTAATTAACGATCATATCAGTCTTTTTACCGTTAATCCTTTATTAGGTAAAAATGAAGAATCATTGGGTACGCGCTTTCCAGATATGAGTGAGCCATATTGCAAAAAACTGATTAAATACGCCAAGCAAATAGCTTTATCAAATAATATAGACCTAAAGGAGGGAGTGTATACTGGCGTAACTGGGCCAACTTTTGAAACGCGTGCTGAGTATAAATTAATTCATGTATTAGGGGGTGACGCGGTTGGTATGAGTACTGTACAAGAGAATATTGTAGCTGTGCATTGCGGTATGAAAGTATTTGCCACTAGTGTAATAACAGACTTAGGTATTCGCGAAGAAGAAAATATAATTACGCACGAAGAAGTATTACAGGCAGCCAAGGAAGCAGAACCCAAATTGACCTTATTATTTAAAGAATTAGTGAAATATTTGTAAGGAGACCTAGCGTTTTTTATCTAAATGCTGGTATGTTGAATAAACAAGTAATGAATAAAATCTGGCTCATATTTTTCCTTTGCATGGGGTCATGGATAGTTGTATGCACGAATGCTGCTGGGCAGGGCTTTCGGCAAGGACAGTCTTTTCCAGGGCAGAGGGGTGGTATGGGGCAGTCACAAAATAAGTCTTCAAAAGATTCATTACAAAGCAGAAATAGTCTCGCAGATTCCATTACTATCTATTACCGTTATTTTGATTCTTCTCGAAATAGAACCTTAGATTCTAGTCTCAACGATTTTACAAAAAAATTTCCCCTACCTTATTATTACCACCATCTGGGAAATTATGGAACAGCAGCACAATCTTTATTGTTCAATCCATTTATGAAATCTGGATTTGATGCGGGTTTTCATCAATATGATATTTACAGATTTACGATAGAAAACACAAAATTTTATCAAACCACAAGGCCTTTTACAGAATTAGGCTATATGCTTGGAAGTAAGGCAGAACAATTGATTGATTTAAAGCATACTCAAAATAGAAAAGGTAATTTTAATTATTCACTTGAATATCGATTTAGCAATTCTCCCGGTGGGTTAAAAAATCAGAATGCAAGCCATAATAATTTTAGATTCACAACACATTATTTAGCAAAAAATCGCAAATACGAAATATTTTTTATTTACTTATCTAACAAAACAGCTTCTTCTGAAAATGGAGGATTGGTGAATACAAAACAACTAGATAGTCTTGCATTGAATGATCCATTTGAATTAGAAACCCGAATGGGTAGAACAGGTGCTGCTTTTCGTAACCCTTTTAATACCAGGGTTACCACCGGAATTTTACAAAAAGAAAACACCCTGCTCATAAGGCATCATTATGATTTTGGTCAAAAGGATTCAGTAGTAAAAGATACTACCACTTTCCAAATATTTTACCCTCGATTTAGGATAGAGCATACGCTAAAATTTAGTCAGATGCTTTATCAGTTCAACGATAATAATGTGGATTCTACCAAATACCTCAATTTTTTTAATTATCAAGTAATTGGGAATGGAATTCCTTTTCAGTTTAAAGATAGTTGGCGAAGTATACAAAATGAATTTAGCATGGTTACATTTCCCGATAAAAACAACCAGCGGCAATTTATTAAAGCAGGTATTGGGCATCAATCACTTCAAGGCATATTTGATACTTTGGCCACTACCAGTCTGTATAATATTTATACGCAAGGTGAATACAGAAATAGAACCCGTAATCAAGTTTGGGATATTGAAGCAAACGGTAAGCTATATTTAAACGGCTTTAATGCGGGCGATTATGAAGCGTATATAAGTATGAAACGTTTATTAGGGAAAAAAATTGGACTTTTAAATATTGGCTTGCATAATATTAATAGATCACCATCCTTTATTTTAAATTCAATGAGTAGTTTTCCGGTGAGTAACCGATCTACTTATGGGAAAGAAAACACCATTAAAATTTTTGCAGTCTACGAAAATCCCAAACAAGCATTTCAGTTGAGCGGTAGTTACTATGCTGTGAGTAATTATATGTATTTCGATAGTTTTTTTACCGCCAAACAAGCAACAAAACTGTTCAATGTTTTACATATTGCTTTAGAGAAAAAGATTAAATTGTTTAAGCATTGGAATTGGTATACGGAAGTTCACCTTCAACAAACTACTGGAAACCCGCCCGTGAATATTCCTTTAATATTAACTCGAAATAGAATTGCGTTTGAAGGTAATTTCTATACCAATTTGTTCATTTCAACAGGGTTAGAACTTCGATACCATACTGCCTATAAGGCAGATAATTATTCGCCCTTATTAGGTCAATATTTTTACCAAAATTCCAATACACTTAGTAATAGGCCAGATATTAATGCTTTCTTACATTTCAGAATTAAAAGTTTTAAATGTTTTGTACGGGTAGAAAATCTCAATGCTGCCAATGTAGGATCTGGGGGATTCGGATTTACTAAACCCAATTTAAATTCAGCCGACTATCCCAATCCAACATTATGGACTCGGGTTGGTATTTGGTGGAATTTTGTTAATTGATGGGTAAAACAGGGAACGGGATCTTCGTAATATTCAAAAAAACGTATCTTTATCTTCTTGAAAAAAATGTTATCTATATTATTGTTGCTGCTTTACAGCTTTAGTTCTACGGGAACTTCGCTGAATTTGCACTATTGTATGGGTGAATATGCAGGAGCATCTTTATTTAAGAAGTCTGATCTACCATGCAGTAAATGCGGTATGAAAGAGAGGGGCGGATGTTGCCGGGATGAAGAAAAATTGGTTAAGCCAAACCATTCAGATCATTCGCTTATACAGATCGCCGTACTCTTTCCTAATCTAATTGCTGTATTGGTTCCTCCTATTTATTTTATTTCTGAAGCGCAATGGGCTAATTCGTTTAAGTATTTTAGTGTAAAGCCCAATCCGCCGCCACTTATTACAAATTCATTGTATTTGCTCAATCGAGTGTTTAGAATTTGATATTGAATAATTTAACTAGTATCCTCTCCGGATACATCTAGCCTATTATTCAACTATTAAATTTATGTATGAAAAAGTTAATTTTATTAATATCTTTTATTTCCCTGTCTTTTATTGGCCAATCACAAATAAAAAGTGTGAAGATTCAAGCAAGTGGTTTAACCTGTAGTATGTGCAGTAACGCTATTTTTAAATCGTTAAAAACCCTCGATTTTGTAGCAGAAGTTAAAAGTGATATTCAAAACTCCAGCTTTATAATTGGGTTTATTCCGAATAGTAAAATAGATTTCGACGCGTTAGAAAAAAAAGTAAGTGCTGCTGGATTCTCTGTTGCTGATTTTAAAGTAACCCTAATTTTTAATAACCTAGCTGTTAAAAATGATGCGCACGTAAAAATTGGAAACGATTATTTTCATTTTATTAATACACCTAATCAGGTATTGCAGGGTGAAAAGACGGTTCAAATTATTGACAAAAAATTCCTCTCCTCAAAGCAGTTTGCCAAATACAATAGTTATACTAAAATGGAATGTCACAAGACAGGCATGATGGATGGAATTGGCAGAATTTTTCATGTAACAATTTAAATCAATACATGAAAAAAATAATTTCAGTTGGGTTGCTCATCATTGCATTCCACGCATCTGCGCAAGAGCTATTTGTATTAACAGAGCCAGCCAGTAATATGCCTGCTAAAACACTGGGCATACGTACTATGCATTCATTCATGCAGCAAACATCGGGTAGTGGAATTAATTATCACTTAATGCCAGAACTTATGTGGGGAATAAATAAAAACTGGATGGTGCATTTGCAAGGTTTTTTTAGCAATCGTAATAATACGCTAATAACAGAGGGGGGAAGTGTATATGCCAAGTACAGATTCTTGAGTATTGACGAAGTACACAGCCATTTTAGAATGGCGGCTTATGGTAGGCTTAGTAAGAACAATGCAGATATTCACCAAGAAGAAATTGAAACTATGGGGCATAATTCTGGGTACGAATTGGGGATGATTGCTACACAGTTGCTCAACAAAGTGGCCATTAGTGGATCTCTAAGTTATGAACGTGCAGGTGATAATAAACCCGACTATAAATTTCCATTCACTCAAAGTAATAGTGCTTTAAACTATACTTTATCAGTAGGCAAACTAATATTGCCTAAGGAATATAAAAGTTACAAACAGGTGAACGTGAATTTAATGCTTGAATTGTTGGGGCAACGTTTAAATGGCAATGGAAAATCGTATTTAGATATTGCGCCTGCCGCTCAGTTGATTATAAATAGTCAAGCTAGAATTGACCTGGCTTATCGCAAGCAGCTATATAGTAATATGCAACGAACGGCAACCGATGGTTTTATATTGAAACTAGAATATACTTTTTTTAACCTGTTCTAATTGCCAGTGAGTAATTGGGTATACTGAGCCAATTTTTCTTCAACTTGGTAGAAAGAACTTATTTTTTGAATAACTTGTTCAACTACTGCGTCTGGGCAACTTGCCCCGCTCGTAATTAAAATACGGAGGGGATGCTTGTTGGGTAAATAATTGTGAATAGTGCTGATTTGCTTAGTTAGCCAGTTGCAATGTAGCAACTTTGTTTTGCTAAGTAGTTTATCTGGCGAGTCAATAAAATAAGTAGGAAGTTTTGTTTCACATAGTTCTACTAAATGAGAGCTATTGCTGCTATTATGCCCACCTATTACTAAGGCCAGATCTGCTGTAGTTTCGAGCATACCGATCACAGCAGATTGGTTGTCGTTTGTGGCATAGCATAAAGTATCCCTAGTATCTGCAAATCGTTCACCAATGGTTTCTTCTGTAAGTTGGTAATGAGTTCGAATCGCTTCTTTTAAATAGTCAGAAATTGCTTGTGTGTCAATAGCCAGTTGTGTGGTTTGATTTACCACACCAATTCGTTGCAGGTTTTTTACAACGTCAAATCCATCAGAATACCTTCCTTCAAATTCTGTATAAAATTCAGCGCCATTTTTTTCTCCAGTAATATATTTCGCCAGTTCAATAGTTTCTGCCATATCGTTCACAATAATGGTGGGCGTATTTACAGAAGCGTGTGAAAAAGTAGCACGGGTTTCTTCGTGTTTGGGTTTGCCATGAACAATAATGCTGTATCCTTTTTTTGCAATCTGCTCACTTCTGTTCCATACTTTTTCTACGAAAGGGCAGGTAGTATTGTATTTTTCAATAGCTATGCCTATTGCAGAGAGCTTGGTTTCTATTTCTATGGTTGTACCAAAAGCGGGAATAATTACAATATCTTCACTTGTTAATGATTCGAATGGAATAATTTGTTTGCCATAAGTATCTTGTAGGAATTGAACTCCACGGGAAACCAGATCGGCATTTACTTGTGGATTGTGAATCATTTCACTCAACAAAAAAATGCGTTTACCGGGATGCAGATCAATTGTGTTGAAAGCAATTTCAATGGCATTTTCTACACCATAGCAAAACCCAAAATGCCTGGCCAAATATATCTGCACAGCACCCAAATCTACTAGGGTAGGTGTAAAGTCTTTTTTTAACTTATCAGCAGCTTTTCTGCTTTCTTTTATACTGCTGATGAGTTGGCTCCTATATATATTGGGAATGGTAAACTGCTTCATAACTTATTAAACCACAAAGTTAAGGGTTTAGTTGCGCCGTATAAATTGGGAGGCATTAATATTCGTGAATATTTAGTGCGGCAAAAAATTCTTTCTCAGGTATCTCTTTTATGGCACTGGGCTGTAAATCATGTAAAGTGATTTTTTCAATACTAGTTCGTACCAGCCTTTTGCATTTGAGTTGAACAGCGGCCAGCATCTTTCTTACTTGATGAAATTTTCCTTCTGTGAGGGTAATGCTAAGCCATGTATGTGGTACCCGATCGGAAGCGATATAATTTGATGGATAGTTGAAAGGCGGATGATCAATAATTTTTACAGCACAGGGTTTGGTAGTATATAGTTCAGCATTTTTTATTTTAAATTGAACCCCAGATTGAAGTTGTAATAACTGAAGTTCAGTCACGGTATTATTCACCAATACATGATAGGTTCTTTCATGTGGCAACTGACCTTGAAAAAGCAATCGGGTAACTTTTTTATTGGTAGTTAAAATTAACAATCCTTCGGAATGATGGTCTAATCTGCCCACAGCATGAATGCCTTTTGGAAACATGAAGGGTAGATTACTCAATAAATTTACGGGGTGACTGCTCACAAATTGCGATACCATATTGTAGGGTTTGTTCAGTAGAAAATACCTGTGGGTGAGGGTTGACATTGCTATACCTGATTTATTTTACGAGTGCTTTCCAACAACTGGAAACAAAAGATTTACCGTAGTGCCTAATTCGGGAACACTTTCAATTTCAATACTTCCGTTTTGTTTGTCCATGAAATCTTTGCAAAGAACGAGTCCCAATCCAATGCCTTTTTCTTCGGCAGTACCAAAAGTAGAGAAGCCGGTGTTTCCTTGAAACAATTTAGCAAGATTTTCTGGAGAAATACCTACTCCTGAATCTTTAACGCTAACAAAAGCATTTATTTTATTCCTCTTGGTATTGATTGCAATATTTCCATTTTCATGGGTAAACTTAATGGCATTAGATAAGATATTTCGAATTACAAATGCGGTCATGTTTTTGTCGCCCCAAATAAGTTGACTATGTATATTGGTTATGATGGTGATTTTTTTATTCACTGCAGTTTGGTTTAGTATTTCAACTGTATCAGTAATTATTTTAGTAAGATCTATGGGTTGCAGGTTAACCTGAATGTCACCAGTTTGTGTTCTAGACCACATCAGCAATTCATCTAACATCTCCACTACTTTTTTCACATGGTGGCTTAAATTGTTGGAAACAAAATCAATTTCTGCTGCGGTAAAATTGGTGAAATTGTCTTTATAATAATCTAAAAAGCTAATGATACTTGAAAGCGGAGCACGCATATCATGAGAAATAATAGAAAGGAATTTGTCTTTTTGGGCATTGATTAATTTCAGGGTTTCTTCGTTTTCAACCAGTTGTTTGTTTTTTGTTTCTAAAGAAACTGTTTTGTCTTGAATAATGCGAATACTTCTTCTGATCTTACGAATGGCTAGGTTAAAGTTAAAGGCAAGTTGACCAATTTCGTCTTTTCGATGTTGATTAATAAGTTGCGGGTTGATATCATCTTTAAATTTGGTGGCAACTACTTCTTTGGTAGCGTTGTTGAGTAGAATTAATGGTTTGGTGATTTCAACAGAAAGCATATAGCTCAATAAGATGCCGCCCATAAAAGTAATAGCGATCAACCCAAAAAAAATCCATTCTAATTTTTTTAAGTCTGCTTCATAAATATTATTTACTGAATCAATGGTATGTTGAATTTGTTCTTCATTTCTTTTGGTTTGTACGGAAAGTTCATTTTGTATGCCAGATTTTTTGTTCAATCCAATCGTATGCTCCAGTTGAACCATTCTGTTAAAAGTTTTTTGGTATTCCCCTAAAATAAGCATTGTGGAAGGGTTATTCTTATAAGCTACTAATATGAGGTTAGCGATAGAGTCGAACCGAAACACAGCAGTTTCATCTCTACGCAAAAAAAACAATTCTTCTTGTTGCTTTAGTGCAATAAGTGCCGTAGGATTTATAAGTTTACTGTTGCCTAGTTCTTGGGAATATTTTGGAAGAATACCATATAATCCCATATTCCCAAATCCAAGTTGTTTAACTGAATCAATCAGTTGGCCGAATAATTCATCTTGTAGGTGGATATTTTTTGTGATGGATAAAATTTGTTCAGTAATAATACTTTTTTTGCTGAGGGGATGCTGGTTGATATTTTTTATAATATCATCAATCTGTACAAGGAGGTTATTATGTTGGGTAATTGACTCGCTATTGCCACTGGTATAAAAACCTTCATCCAATCTATCATTTAATAAAAAATCTAGCTTGGCTTCATTTTGTTGGTGAATTTTTAATCGGATACTTTCTACATGGTTCATCAGCTTTTCTATCAGCAGTCTTTTATTATTCACTCTAATAGTGATGCCAACGATCACCAGATTGATGAGTAAAATAAGAAAATGCGACAAGAAGAGCTTGTTTCTGATGCTTAGGTTGCGAAAAGGGCGCTTGATCATTTTGTTGACAAACTATGGGTTATTTTTTTATAATAGCCTCTAAGATACTTAGTTTTGCAGCATGCATTATGTTTCGGTAGAAGGATTGACCAAGAGTTATGGAATTAATCCACTTTTCAGCAATATATCATTCCATGTAAATGAAGGCGATAAAATAGCCATAATTGCCCGAAATGGGATTGGAAAGTCAACCCTATTAAGGATTTTAACTGGAAATGAAACCCCAGATTCTGGTAAATATTGGGTTCATAAAGATGTAACAGTGGCTCTTTTTGAGCAAGATCCAAAATTTGCGGAAGAGAAATCGGTGCTTGAAAATATTTTTCATCTAAATCACCCAGTAACCAATGCTATAAAAAAGTATGAGGCTGCAATGGAGGCGGAAGATGCAATTGGAATAACGGATGGGATTGAGGCAATGGATGATCTTGGTGCATGGGATTTTGAATCAAAAGTGCATCAAATATTAGATAAGCTAAATATTCATCATTTAACCAATCCTGTAAAAGACTTAAGTGGTGGCCAGCGAAAGCGGGTAGCATTGGCTAAAACCCTTATAGATATTGGGTTTTCTCATCAACATACTTTGTTAATGATGGATGAGCCAACCAACCATTTAGATGTAGAAATGATTGAGTGGTTAGAGCATTACCTCAATCAAGAAAAAGTTACTTTGTTGTTGGTAAGTCACGACCGGTATTTTCTTGATGCAACCTGTGATGAGATTTGGGAGCTGGAAAGGGAGAAATTGTATGTATACCAAGGCGATTATCAGAGTTATATGGAACAAAAAGCTGCTCGATTAGAAAGTGAGCAGGCCAGCATTGATAAAGCCAAAAATACGTATAGAAAAGAATTGGAGTGGATGCGAAAGCAGCCCAAAGCCAGAACAACAAAGAGTAAAAGCAGGCAAGATAATTTTTATGAGGTGGAAGCGAGGGCGAAGCAAAAAATTGAAGACACCCAACTGCAACTGGAGATGAAAATGAGTAGATTGGGAGGTAAAATTATTGAGCTTAAAAAAGTGTATAAATCTTATGGTGATCTGCCTATTTTAAAAGGGTTTGATTATAATTTTAGTAAGGGAGAAAGGATTGGAATAATAGGAAAAAACGGGGTAGGGAAGTCCACTTTTCTCAATATAATTCAACATTTAGAAGAAGCAGATAGTGGAAAAGTAAATATTGGTGATACAGTAGTATTTGGTAATTTTTCGCAACAGGGTTTGGTAATAAAGGAAAATATTCGGGTAATAGAATATGTAAAAGGGTTTGCGGAGAATTTCCCGCTAGCCGATGGAACTTCTATGAGTGCCGCACAATTCTTAGAATTGTTTTTGTTTACGCCCGATAAGCAGTACACCTATTTGAATTCTTTGAGTGGGGGAGAGAAAAAGCGATTACAATTATTGGTGGTATTGTTTAGAAATCCAAATTTTTTAATATTAGATGAGCCCACCAATGATTTGGATCTTCCAACATTGGCGGTATTAGAAAATTTCTTAAATGATTACCAAGGTTGTGTTTTAATTGTGAGTCACGATCGTTACTTTATGGATCGATTGGTAGATCACTTATTTGTTTTTGAAGGAGAGGGGGAAGTGCGAGATTTCCCTGGAAACTATACCCAGTATAGGTTGTGGCAGAAAGAAAATGAGAAGAAAGAAAATAAGTGGGATGCATTAGAGGCAGGAAAGCGAAAAGGGGCTACAACAGAAGATATGATAACCCAGAAGCCAGAAGCTTCAAAAATTGCATCAAAAAGAGTATTAAGCTTTAAGGAAAAAAGGGAGTTTGAAATACTTGAAAAGGAAATTCAGGATTTGGAAAAAGAAAAGCAGTCGCTTACCAATGAAATGAGTGCAGGAACCTTAGGATTCGAATCCATTCAAAAGATAAGCGACCGATTATTAAATATTGAAGCACAGCTAACAGAAAAAGAAATGCGTTGGCTTGAATTGAGTGAGTTTATTTAAAACTGATCAATTCAACCTCAAAAATTAAAGTACTGTTAGCGCCAATTTGAGCACTTACTTGTCTGTCGCCATATCCTAAATTAGCGGGAATAAAGAAACGCCATTTGCTGCCTGTAGGCATCAGTTGCAAACCTTCAGTCCATCCTTTAATTACCATATTCAGTGGGAAAGATGCTGGCTTACCTCTTTGAACGGAACTATCGAAAATAGTGCCATCAATTAAAGTGCCGTGGTAATGGCAAGTAACTTCATGATGAGCAGCAGGTTTTGCACCCTCACCTGCCGTAATTACTTCGTATTGTAAACCACTGGGTAGTTCTACAATGCCTGTTTTGGTTTTGTTGGCTGCTAAAAATTCCTGCCCTGCTTTTAAATTGGCATTGGCTTTATCGGCTTTTATTTGCGCTAGTTGATCTGATACACCCATATTATTTATTTTTTTGCAAAAGTATAGCATTCAATCATTACTTTTGCTATGGCAGGTCTCGCACGACCAGCTCCTGCTGAACTTCCCCAGGGCAGGAATGCAGCAAGGATAAGCGGTTGTAGCGGTGCGATGTGAGTAGCCTGCCATTTTTTTTCTCTTATTTCCTGAAACGGAGATATTTGAGCTTTTTTAAATATAAAAATGCCCAGAAGCGGTACAACTAATATGAAATTTTTTATTGACACAGGCAATCTCGCTCAAATTAAGGAAGCAAATGATTTAGGAATTTTAGATGGAGTTACTACCAATCCATCATTAATGGCTAAGGAAGGAATTAAAGGGGAGGAAGCCATAGCGAATCATTACAAAACGATCTGTGAATTGGTAGATGGGGATGTGAGTGCAGAAGTATTGAGTACTGATTTTGCAACCATGGTAGAAGAGGGCAAGAAGTTGGCAGCTATTCATCCGAATATTGTGGTGAAAGTACCGATGATTAAGGATGGCATAAAAGCCATTAAGTGGTTTACTGATAATGGAATTCGTACCAATTGTACACTTATTTTTTCTGCTGGTCAAGCCATTCTCGCTGCAAAAGCAGGTGCATCCTATGTTTCTCCTTTTATTGGTCGCGTAGATGATACGGGATGGGACGGGATGGAATTGATAGGGCAAATGCGTCATATTTTTGACGTGCAACAATATAAAACAGAAATACTTGCAGCATCAATCAGAAATGCGCTTCATATTATTAAAGCGGCAGAGTTAGGTGCAGATATTTGTACTTGCCCGTTGGATTCAATTCTAGGTTTGTTGAAACATCCATTAACTGATATAGGATTGGCCAAGTTTTTAGAAGATGCTAAAAAAATGTAACTCAACCAATTTTTTTATGAAGCCTTGTATTGTAAAGTACAGGGCTTTTTTATGGGGTAAAGAGGGATTAAATTCAAAAACTATAACCTACTGAGCACCATATTTGGGCATCTAAATATCCTTTTGATGAATGGTTGCTATCTTCTTTATAAACTTTTGTATACCTACCATAACCCATACTTGTGAGGAATTCTACCACAATTTTATTTTTCGTAATGATAGTACAACCTAAAGAGCAGCCGCCTCGGATAGAATTGGCAGAAAAGTCTTTTGAGGGATATCCGAACCAACTGGAAGAACCAATTTGCCCAGCTTCTGTTTGAATAGTTCTTTTTAAATTTCCCATATAAACAGCAGCAAAAGGGTTTAGTTGTGCAAGTTCAATAGGTAGGAAATATCTTTTAGCCCGCACTAAAAATCCGTTGTAAGCATAATGGTCTCTAAATAAAATATTGTTGAATTGACCTTGTACAAAGGCTAGTTCTATACTTGCTTTTTTTGAAAATACTTTTTCGATAGCAATAGTAGGTCGCTGTGCAAAAAAACTAAACAAGTTGGTTTTTACTATGAAGGGTTTTGGAAAAGAGCTAAGATTGTTTTGCGAGAAAGCTTTAACTGAAAAAAAAAGGCAGCAAATTATGAGGCTGGATTGAATTTTTTTTGGGAGGTAGTTCATTGTAATAATACTGAATAGATTTGAATAGATATTACAAGTTAGGTGTTTTAATTTTTTTAACCAGGAACAGCAGGTGTTGAAACTGTTAAATTTCCTGTTCCTTTACTAAAAGTAGTACTTAAAAAAACAATAATCTCTTTTATTGAATTCGTGTAAGACCATTCAAATGGGTTCATACCCATAAACATCTTTAATTCAGTATAAAGGGGCTGGATTTTAAATGCTGCTATTTCAATTTTCAGGGTTAGTGAAAAATCAGAGAAAATGGTGCTGTCAACAATGTCCCCATACTTTGCAATAATACCTTGTATTTTAGCAATTGCGAGATGCCTTTCTTCGTGCGTGTAGCCTTTCCAAAAAATAGTTTGCGTTGACATTTTTTTAATTCTAAATATATTTTTTTTTGGTAAGCCTATTTTCTCAAGTATTTTCAGGGCAAAATAAAAGCAGCGTGATCTAACTTGCTTTATTATTTGGGGTAAAGGGTTAGCAATTCATAAACTTCTTACAAGCTCAATATAACAAATGCTTAGCTATTGTTGCCCTCCAATTGGGAACCGCAGTAAGCATTGTTATTCTTCTTAAAAATTCTACAAAAGGTAGCTCAAATAATACCTCACTATTGGGTATACCCAATAATTTATCTAAATGATTTATACCACTGGGGTTTACATGGGTTTTGTAGGCTGTGAATTTAAACTCATTCGGATGCATTCCCTTCAATACCTTCAATAATAGTAACCCAAAAAAAACAGGCCTAAATGAACTGGGATCTGTAATAGTAAATTGAATGCCTTTACAAATTTCACCTGCATACTTATTTTCCCTAGGTAAAAATTCAATAGGCATGGCTTTTAACTCTCCATCCATTACAGCATTTAAGCTATTACATACTGCTTTGTGGTTTATCCAAGGAGCGCCTGCTACTTGAAATGACAAGGGTGTACTTCTTCCTTCACTTATATTGGTGGCTTCTAATAAACATAGCCCAGGGTACAACAATACACTATTAAAATTTTGAATGGCCGGTGAGGTTGGTACAAAATCAATTTGCCAATCTTGCTGATATTCATTTCTATTCCAACCCTCACAAGTTATTACTTCAAGTGCAGCTCCTATTTTTTGTGTGCTGTTAAAATAATGGGCTAACTCACCCATTGTACAACTATGCCTAAGCGGTATGGGCCATCTTCCAATAAAAGAGGCTGTTGCTACTTCTAGTATGGGGCCTTCTACGGCACTTAAATCGCCGCTCAACGGATTGGGTCTATCCAGCACCACCAAGGGTTTGTGGTGCTTTGCTGCGGCTTCTAGTATATGGGTCAATGTCCACAAATAAGTATAAAATCTTACCCCAATATCTGGTATGTCAAACAGCAATAAATCTATTGCAGCCAAATCGGTTTCATCGGGGGCTAGTTTAGCACCGTATAAACTTACAATGGGTAAATCGGTTAACTCATCTATTCCATTTAACATAGCTGCACCATCGGCTCCCTTTGCATTTAATCCATGCTCTGGAGAAAATAATACTACAATATTATACCCTGCTTTCTGCAATGCCAATCTGCTTGGCACCAATCCATTGGTAGTAGCCGCTTCATTGGTAACCATTCCTATTCTTAAATGTTTCCAATGGGGCTGCATCCGTACTAATTTATCTGCCCCAAATAATAGTGTCGTCATATACATTCAGTATCGCGTTCAAACTGCATGGTTGTTTTTAGTTGTTCTACCACATTAAAAATAATGGGACAACGATCGTAATGCATAAATGTAGTAAAGAGCCTCCGTTTAAAATGTGGCAAGTGCAATGCGGGGAATTCCTTACAACCTTCAAATCGGTATTCGTAGATGGTACATTTATTATCACTCAGAAAATGACAAGGCATCTGGTTCATAATCATCATTCCATTGCTTCCTTTCTCTACATATTTTTGATCGAATGCTTCCCTGGGCTGCTTCAAATACCCCGATAATGCATCTGCTTCCGATTCATTCAAACACACCATTAAACTTTTGCAACAATTGCCACACTCAGTACAGGAAATGGTTGGGGAGATCATGGCATCTAGCTGCTGTACCTGTAAATCAATGGCTTCCTCGTTTCTTTCTTTCACAAAATCACGGAATCGATCGTTCTCTTGCTCATGGTCTTTGGCAAACTGCGCAATATATTTTAAGTCAGTATGGGGTTGAAATGCTTCCATTTGAGTTCAAAGTTAGCAGCTAAGCTATAAAATCCACCAAAAACAACCATTTATCCACATTGAAAGGGCATTTGTAGAAAAGTAAAATTGGGCTGCGATTTGTGGGGGTTAGATTTGCCGTTGGCAAAAATTTGCACCTAAACCTAAATTATGGCAGAAGACAAGAATATGGTTCGGTACGATGAAGATTCCATTCGGTCGCTCGACTGGAGAGAGCATATCCGCCTTCGTCCCGGTATGTATATCGGTAAGCTGGGCGATGGCTCAGCTGCGGATGATGGTATTTATGTATTGATTAAAGAAGTGATTGACAATTGTATTGATGAATATACGATGGGGCACGGGAAACAAGTAGAATTATCTATTGAAACCAAAACAGTAACCGTGCGCGATTATGGCAGGGGTATTCCCCTCGGGAAAGTGGTTGACGTAGTTAGTAAAATTAATACAGGCGCCAAATACGATAGCAAGGCTTTTCAGAAAAGTGTTGGACTAAATGGTGTTGGTACCAAAGCAGTAAATGCATTGAGTAATTATTTTAGTGTTACTGCTTATCGCGATGGTAGGGCCAAGACGGCTGAATTTGAAAAAGGCATATTGGTAAAAGAACACAAAGAAGTAGCTACCACTGAAACAAATGGAACTTTGGTGGTATTTACGCCTGATGATACTGTGTTCCGCAATTTTCATTATATACATGAGTATATTGATAACCAGTTGTGGAATTATTGTTACCTAAATGCAGGACTTGCCATGCATTTTAATGGTAAGAAATATGTGAGTAAGAATGGATTGCTAGACCTATTACAACGCAAGACCAATCCCGATGAATTGCGTTATCCCATTATACACTTAAAAGGCAATGATATAGAAGTGGCTATCTCTCATAATAATGATTATGGAGAAGATATTTTTTCTTTTGTAAACGGTCAGTATACCACCCAAGGAGGTACGCACCAGCAAGCTTTTAGGGAAGCATATATAAAAGTGATTAGAGACTATTTTAAAAAGGATTATGATGTGTCAGATATCCGTACCAGTATTGTTGCAGCAGTATCTGTAAGGGTTCAGGAGCCTGTATTTGAGAGTCAAACCAAAACCAAACTTGGCTCACAAAATGTGGCAGAGGGTGGGCCTAGCATGAAGAGTTTTGTGTTGGATTTTTTGTCAAAAGAACTCGATAATTTTCTGCACAGAAATCCTGCTACTACCGACGCACTGAAGAAAAGAATTGAACAGAATGAAAGAGAACGCAAGGAACTTGCAGGCATAAAAAAACTGGCCAATGAGCGCGCTAAAAAAGCCAATCTGCACAATAAAAAATTACGCGATTGCAGGGTGCATTTAAACGATGAGCTGCCTGTAAAAAATAGAGAGTCTTTTATTGCTACCCAAAAAAATACCACCATTTTTATTACCGAAGGAGATAGTGCTAGTGGAAGTATTACCAAAAGTCGCAACGTTGATACACAGGCTGTTTTTAGTCTCCGTGGTAAACCCCTTAACTCATTTGGAGAGACCAAGAAAGTAGTGTACCAGAATGAAGAGTTCAACCTATTGCAACACGCACTAAATATAGAAGATGGGCTGGAAAGTCTTCGTTACAACAATATTGTAATTGCCACCGATGCCGATGTGGATGGAATGCATATTCGTTTGCTGCTGATGACTTTTTTTCTACAGTTCTTTCCAGATCTGGTAAAAAAAGGTCACGTATATATTCTGGAGACTCCACTTTTTAGAGTAAGGAATAAGCAGGAAACCATTTATTGTTACGATGAAACAGAGAAACAAGAAGCGGTGAGAAAATTAGGAAGTAAACCTGAGATAACCCGATTTAAAGGCTTGGGTGAAATTTCTCCCGAAGAGTTTGGTAGGTTTATTGGCAGAGATATGCGGCTTGATCCCGTAATTCTTGAAGCTGGAGATCATATACAAGATTTATTGCAGTATTATATGGGTAAAAATACCATGGAGCGACAGGAATTTATTATTAATAATTTACGAGTAGAGCTTGATATAGTATAGCATCTACCACCTAAATGTTTTTTATGTTACATATTGTTTTCGAATCTGCCAATGTAAAAGTATTACAAACTGCGCTGGAATTGGATGAGCTTTTACAAGGCGATATTATTGAAATTAAAGACGATTATGCGGTAGGCCCCTTGGGTGATATTTACCAGACCGAAGGCTACCAACAACGCCGCGATTGGTGGCAGCAAGTGCTGGAATTTTCGCCTTATGAAAACCAGTTGGTTATGGTAGATGATAAGCTCACCGTTCACCAACTGCTGAACCGTTTAACCGAAGAAAAATCTTTGGAAGTATGGATATGGATGGGACAAAATGCCCATGATGTATGCGGATATTACTGGCTCATGAGTCAGTTGAAAGATTTTGCTGGAAGAATACATGTACTCTACCTCAATAACCTCCCATTTTTTAATGAAAAAGGGCATATTTTTTATCCAACCCACCTGCACGAAATTCAACCCAAAGAGTTTTTGAAAGCAAAGAAATTGGCCCGCCCCATTACCCTTAGTGAGTTTGAAGTAGACCCTGACGAGTGGAAGAAAATTTGTTCTGAAAATTCCCTCGTTCGGTTTTTAGAAGGAGGGAAAAAATTAGTGGGGAAAGAAGTGGATTTTTTTGATAAACACCTCATGAATCATATCAGTGCGGATGCGCAGAAACTAAATAAATTATTGTCCACTACTTTAAGCAAAATGCCCGTACAAACTGGGGACGCATTTCTGGTATGGCGTTTAAAAGCAATGGCAGAAGCAGGAAAAATAAATCTGGTGGGCGACTGGCAAAAAGGTTGGAAGGAAATTGCCGTTCAGTTATTACAAAAAGCATAAATCATGATAAGCGTAACACAGTTGAATAAAATAGGAGAAGATGAGCGGGGTGCAACCCACTATTTTTCTACCGATAGAACGGGCGAGTTTATTGTAGCTTATCGCAAAGCGGGCAGTGCCAGTGGCAGGCATTATCACAAGGGAATAGCTCCTCATAAAAACCCAGAGCAGATTATTATTATGCAGGGCGAGGCAATAATTTCTTGGTTTGATACGCGCAATGGCCATCACGCACAAAGAGAAAGCATTCAAGTGCAAGCCCCTGCAATGATAGAAATAGCCCCATGGGCATGGCACGAAGTACTAGCGGTAACCGATATTATTGTGTTTGAGTTGAATGGATTAGAAGATGCCAAACACGATACATTTAGATTCACCAATGAGGTTGTTTAATTATTAAATATTATGGCGAAAGAGAAAATAGATAATAGGGTTTATGAAAATGAAACGGGTGTTCAAGGTCAGTATAAAAACTGGTTTCTCGAATATGCATCTTATGTAATTTTAGAACGTGCAGTGCCTGCTATTGAAGATGGACTAAAGCCGGTGCAGCGACGCATTCTTCATTCCATGAAAGAAATGGATGATGGTCGCTTTAATAAAGTAGCCAATATTATTGGACAAAGTATGCAGTACCATCCACATGGAGATGCCAGTATTGGAGATGCTTTGGTGAACTTAGGACAAAAAGATTTACTCATAGAAACCCAAGGAAACTGGGGTGATGTGCGCACGGGTGATGACGCCGCAGCTTCGCGTTATATAGAAGCTCGCTTGTCAAAATTTGCCCTAGAAGTGGCATTCAACGCAAAAACCACCCAATGGCAGTTGAGTTATGATGGTAGAAAAAATGAACCCATCAACCTGCCAATGAAATTCCCCTTGTTATTGGCTCAAGGCGCAGATGGAATTGCAGTTGGTCTATCTACAAAAATTCTTCCACATAATTTTTGTGAATTGATAGATGCTTCCATAAAATACTTGCGGGGTAAAAAATTCGAACTCTTCCCTGATTTTTTAACGAGGGGAATGATTGATATTTCTAATTATAATGATGGCAAACGTGGGGGTAAAGTAAGGGTTCGTGCACACGTAGAAGAGCTGGATAAAAAAACATTGGTGATTCGCGATGTTCCTTACAGTGTTACTACTAGCCAGCTCATGGAAAGTATTACCAAAGCCAATGACCAAGGTAAAATAAAAATAAAGAAAGTTATAGATGTAACCGCTAAAGAAGTAGAAATACAGATTGATTTAGCACCCGGTATTTCACCCGATATTACCATTGATGCCTTGTATGCTTTCACTGATTGTGAAGTAAGCCTATCACCCAATGCCTGTGTAATTGAGGCCAATACCCCTAGGTTTATGAACGTGCAGGAATTGCTGAAAATTTCGGTGGATAATACCAAGCACTTATTAAAAAAAGAACTAGAAATTAAGCTCAGCGAACTAGAAGATAAATGGCATTATACCTCACTAGAGAAAATATTCTTTGAAGAAAAGATTTACAAAGAACTGGAACAGAAACACGAGAATTGGGACAAAGTAATTGAAGCCATCGACAAAGGCTTTGCACCATTTAAAAAGAAATTAAAGCGACCCATTGAGCGAGATGATATTCTCAAATTAACAGAAAAGCCTGTTCGGAGAATTTATCGGCTGGACATTAATGAACTCAATGAACAAATAAAAAATATTGAAGCCGATATTAAACAAGTAAGCTTTGATCTGGAGCACCTTACCGATTTTGCCGTTGCTTATTTTGAAAATCTGCAAAAAAAATATGGCAAAGGCAGAGAGCGTAGAACAGAAATTAAAGAGTTTGATACCATTCAAGTTAAGCAGGTTGCTATTGCCAATACCAAACTCTACCTCAACAGAAATGAAGGGTTTATTGGGACTGGCTTAAAGAAAGATGAGTTCCTGTGCGAGTGCTCTGATTACGATGATATTATTGCTTTCACCAAATCGGGTACTATGAAAGTGGTGAAAGTGTCTGATAAGGTATTCATTGGAAAAGACATTATTCACGCAGCCGTTTTTGAAAAAAATGATGAGCGCACCACCTATAATATGATTTATGTTGATGGCAAAACAGGTGTGAGTTATGGCAAGCGGTTTAATGTAACGGGTATTACACGTGAAAAAGAATACGATCTTACCAAGGGTACTGAGAAAAGTCGCGTTCATTATTTCTCTTCCAATCCCAACGGGGAGGCAGAAACGCTTAAAATAATGTTAAGTCCCAACTGTACAGCCCGTATTAAAGAACTGGATTTTCATTTTGAAGAATTAGAAATAAAAGGTAGGAGTAGTATGGGAAATCAAGTAACCAAGTATCCCATCAAAACCGTAAAAATGAAAGAAGCTGGTAAGAGTACACTGGCGGGAAGAAAACTTTGGTTTGATGATAAATTTGGGCGACTCAATACCGAAGAAAAAGGCAAATATTTGGGAAGTTTTGAAGACCAGCGCATCATTGCTTTTTATAACGATGGTTCTTATGAGTTAACTGATACGGAAATAACCCAGCGCTTTGAAGTAGATAAAATTGCATTGATAGAACAATTCAATCCTGAACGAGTAATCACTGCGGTTTATTTGGATGGCGATAAAAATCAATACAATATTAAACGCTTCAAAATAGAAACCACTACCTTGAAGTCGCAATTCCTTTTTATTAAAGAAGGCAATGGCAATAAGTTGGTGGCAATAACTACAGAAGCAGAGCCAATATTGGTAGTGCAAACAGGGAAGGGGCAGCAAGTGCGGAAGGCCAAGTTTAAAGTGGCCAAAATGGTAGAAGTAATGGGCTGGAAAGCAGTGGGGGCAAAGCTTACTGACTTTAATAAGAATATTGAAATGGAGTGGGAACAGAAACTGGTTGCAGATACCACACAAACAGAATTATTTTAAAAGCAATTTATGGAACCCATACAAGTAGGCAATTACAATACATTAAAAGTAAGTAGAAAACAAGAGTTTGGTTTCTATTTAAACGATGGCGGCGAAGGTATTCTTCTGCCCAAACGTTTTGCACCCGATCGCATGCGCATAGGAGATGAGATCACAGTTTTTGTTTACCACGATTCAGAAAACAGGTTGATCGCCACCACCCAAAAAGCGAATGCAGTAGTAGGTGAAATTGCCAAAATGCAAGTAATATCCGTAACTGCTCATGGGGCTTTTTTAGATTGGGGACTGATGAAAGATTTATTTGTGCCTACCTCAAAACAGGTGGTTGGAATGCGCGTTGGAGGGTGGTACTTGGTGAAATTATATATAGATGAAGTTACAGGAAGGGTAGCGGCTACAGAGAAAGTAGAGAGCCTGATGAGCAATGAGGCACTTACAGTAAAAGAAATGGAGCTGGTAGATTTATTGGTATATCGCCATTCAGAACTGGGATATACCATGATCATCAATAATCGCCATATAGGTATGCTGCATAGTAATGAAGTATTTAAACCATTAGAGATAGGGGATAGGGTGAATGGATTTATTAAGAAAATTCGTATTGATAATAAGATTGATGTAGTGCTGGGAAAGCCCGGCTTTAATAAAGTAGAAGATGAAGGAGAAAAAATACTCCGACTGTTACATGAAAATAATGGATACCTTCCCTATCACGATAAGTCTGATCCTACAGAGATTTACTCGTTTTTTGGGATGAGTAAAAAAGCGTTTAAAATGACCACTGGAAGTCTTTATAAGCAACAAAAAATAACCTTCACACAAACTGGAATAAAGTTGAACGGGTAAGTATTACGAGCTGATTTTTTAAATAATTCGGATCTTCATTCATATCAATAAGCCCTGCCGGTTAATTAGCGGCAGGGCTTATTGCATTGGAAAAGAAAAGTATAAGTAGATTGTTGCTTACTTCAACCCCTTGTTAAGCTTTACAAAATAAATAATATTTCTATCTAGCTTGCCAGTTGAAGGCAGGTTTTTGGCAACCAAGGTATTATTGGGTACTGCTGGGCTATTGATGCCAAAATCATCATCATTGCTAATGGCAATTAAATTGTTATTGATAATTACCAAGCCTTCAGCCTTGTCATGCGGATACCCGCCAGCTAGGGTTAATAAGTCTGTAATTAATTCCTTCGGTACGGTTTTTATATTATTAGTAACCAATTCAGCATCGCTCAATTCTTCCAATGTTTTACCACCAAAGAGTAAGCCGCCTGCGCTATTAGTGGCATCAGAAATATCGGTGGCATTGGTAATATCTATTTTATACACTTTTTTTGTGAGTGCCGCAGGTTGACCTCCAGCATAGTCTTGGTCTCTTTCCAAAACCAAAAAAGTAGTGGCAGTAATGGCCACAATTTCACTGGAAAGCGTTCTGATATTATCTGTAATATATGCATATTGTTTGGTTGCACCGGTAGCTATATCAAAAGTGAGAATACGCAATAGTTTGGAGTTTTCAACCTTCGCTTTTGTAGGGTTATACATGGGCGATTGCATCATGCCAATCAGGGTTTTCCCGTCGGGTGAAATGGTTAAACCTTCCATGCCACGGTTGGCCCTGCGTCTTTTAAATACTTCGGGTATTTTGCGACCACCCGTTCCACTTCCAAAAGGGTTGATGCGCTCTATGGTTTTGCCATCTTTGTCAAAATGTACAATATGTGGTCCATACTCATCACTTACCCAAAAGCTGCCATCTGGTGCTACTGCTAAACCTTCACAATCAATTCCATCAGCGTCATTGGTAAGGGTATTCCCATTAAAATCTAATGCTATTTCACCCGTACTTCCTTGCCCAACAGGATTTGGTTTACCCGTAATTTTTGCGCCAGCAGCATTTTTAAATTCAACGGAAGATAAATATACCAACGAGTCGCCTACAAGCTTAAATTTACCTATATGTGGATTAAAATTGGGTAGAGGAAATAGTTTAGAATCCTTAAGTGAGCCATCAACATTAGGGCCACGGTCTGTCATTAAATAAAACGCATCTGGTTCGTTTGGTACAGCTGCAATGGCCGATCCATAACCACTTCCAAATACGGGTACTCCATTTGCAGCAGTATAAATGATGGCAGCCGCTTTTAAAGTGGCTTTGTCTGGATACTGAATTGGGGATTGAAGCTCATTGTTTTTTTTACAAGAAGTGGTTGCAATCAAACAAATTGCAATAGGCAGTACATTAAATCTCATTTTAAGAATTTTTTTTCAAAAAAAGACTTTTAATGTTAACGAGCTGTTACCAAAGCATTATGATTAGATTACCATTTTTGTAACTGCCAACCAAATCTCACATTCACCATTCACAAATAGTGAATGTGAGATACATGCACTAACTTTTTAATTCCAACTCCATCAATTCTTCAAATAGTTTTTCGTACTGCTCATTCAACTGATTGTGTTTTATATCGGCTGCCTTGTATTCAGCTTCAATTTTAGTAAACTGATCTTTATTAGAATAATTAGCAGCATTCCCTAATTCATTTTCCAATGCAACCCTTGTTTTTTTGGCTTTTGATAATTCATCTTCCAATAGTCCCAATTTGCGTTGCATTTTTTGCACTTCTTTTTGGGCATCCTTATTAAGGGGTTGGGTTGGTACTGCGGCTTCCTGTTTTTTATTTACAATAGGCGTTGGCTTTGGTTCCTCATTTGCTGTTCCTAACTTTCGCTGCTTCTCCATCCGCTCATTCCATTCCACCCACTCTTGGTATGATCCTTTGAATTCTTTTATTTCTTCATCTACAATCTCCCAAATCTTGTTGGCTGTTTTAGAGATGAAATACCGATCGTGACTCACTAAAATAGTAGTTCCTTCATACTTGTTAAGGGCTTCGGCTAACAACTCAACCGAATGCATATCTAAGTGGTTGGTAGGTTCATCTAGTATTAAAAAATTAGCCTTACTCACAATCGTCTTAGCCAAAGCCACCCTAGCTTTTTCACCTCCACTCAATACTTTAATTTTCTTGTCTACATCATCACCCCCAAATAAAAATGCACCCAATAAACTGCGCAGTTCAGGATCTGTTTTCTTACTCCCGCAATGTTGCAGCTCTTCTAAAACAGTGTGACCCATTGTAAGTGCTTCCAATTGATGCTGTGCATAAAAACTCTCTTCTACATTATGCCCCCAAATTCTATCTCCATCAAATTTTTCAGTACCTGCAACCATTCTCAATAAAGTAGATTTACCCTTTCCGTTTGCACCAATTAATGCAATCTTATCACCTCGCTCTATTTCAGCAGATGCATTGCTTACAATTTTTAATGCACCAAAATGTTTGGATACTTCTTTTAAATGAACCAATACTTTACCAGGCACTTTATCTAATTGAAAATTAATACGTAAGTCTGGTCGCTCTAACTGAACATCTTCTATCTTATCAAGTCTATCCAATCGCTTCTGTACACTTTGGGCCTGTGCTGCTTTACTGGCTTTGGCTTTGAAACGCTCTATAAAACGTTCTTGTTGGCGAATATAATCTTGCTGGTTCTCAAATGCTTTTTGCTGCATATCTATCCGAACGCTTTTCTCTTGCTCAAAATATTCGTAGTTGCCAGAATAAATATGCAGTTGCTGCTGGTAGAGTTCTACAATTTTATTCACCATCCTATTCAAGAAAAACTTATCGTGACTCACAATCACCACACTGCCTTTGTAATGAATCAAATATTTTTCAAGCCACTCTATAGATGGCAAATCAAGGTGGTTGGTAGGTTCATCCATCAACAACACATCGGGCTGTTGTAGAATCATTTTAGCCAATAATACCCGCATTCTCCAGCCCCCACTGAACTCTTTATAAGGACGCGCTAAATCAGTATTAGAGAATCCTAGTCCATGCAAAACTTCTTCTGCTTTGTGCTGAATATTGTAACCATCCAGCACGTCTAACTCGTGAAGACTATCAGTATACTTTATCAACAAGGCTTCATCTTCTGAATTTTGCTCTAGTTCAATACCCAGTCGCTCTATTTCTTTCTCTAACTCTCGCACCCTTTCAAAAGCTCCCAAAGCCACTTCTGTAATGGTATCATTGGTATCAAAACTAAGCAGGTCTTGGTGCAAGTAACCAATGGTGGTCTCCCTGCCTTTCTCTACTGTGCCCTTAGAAGGCGTGTATTCACCTACCAATACTTTAAGCAGGGTAGACTTACCCGTGCCATTATAACCGATCAGACCAATCCGATCGCCCGGCTGTATATGCCAAGTGGCATCTGCTACAATTACTCTTGCTCCAAACTCAAACGTTACATTCTGAAAGCCAATCAACATTGCAAAAATTATTTAATACGGCAAAGGTAATTCTAAAGCATTGCCTGACGAAATTGCTTTAATTTTGTGCAAAATAATTATTGTTATGAAGTATATGCTCCTGTTTTTTACACTCTTATTTATGATAGCCTGTAAAAGCAATGAAACCCAAACCACAGAAA
>JAAFJB010000023.1 GCA_013297995.1 Chitinophagales bacterium
TCTGAACACTAATAACACCACTCTTATTATGCTTCTTTCTGACAAACATACCCCAAAAATAGGGCTGGGTCACCCAAAATAAAAAAACAACTCAAGCCCAGTATGAATTACAGCCGATTTTTTACCGAAATCTCAAAAACCAAGGAAAACAGGAGCATCCAATAAATTAAAGATTCCCTCGGTTATCTTGTTCTCTTTCAATGGCTTCAAATAAAGCTTTAAAATTTCCTTTGCCAAAACTTTTTGCCCCTTTCCGCTGAATGATTTCAAAAAATAAAGTAGGCCGATCTTCAACGGGCTTGGTAAATATTTGTAGTAGATAGCCCTCCTCATCTCTATCTACCAATATACCCAGATCTTTTAATGGTACCAAGTCTTCATCAATTTCTCCAACCCGTTCAATTAAATCATCATAATAAGTAGAGGGCACTTTTAAAAAATCAATCCCACGGTTTTGTAATTCAGTTACTGTAGCAACAATATCATTTGTAGCTAGTGCTATATGTTGACAGCCAGCACCATCATAATAATCGAGGTATTCTTCAATTTGAGATTTTTTCTTACCCTCGGCAGGTTCATTAATGGGAAATTTCACAAACCCATTTCCATTGCTCATCACCTTACTCATTAAGGCTGAATATTCTGTAGAAATATCATGATCGTCGAATGTTAAAATATTTCGAAAACCCATGGTGTTTACATAAAAAGAAACCCATTTATTCATCTCGTTCCAACCTACATTTCCTACACAATGATCTACGTATAATAAGCCAGTATCCAACGGATTATAATTAGTTTCCCATTTTCTAAAACCGGGCATAAAAACACCTTTATAGTTTTTTCTTTCAATAAATAAATGCACTGTATCTCCATAAGTACAAATGCCACTCATATTTAATTGACCATATTCATCCTGGATAGTAATAGGATTTAAATAAGATACCGCACCTCTTGCAGTAGTTTGTTGCCAAGCATCAGTGGCATCTTCCACCATCAATGCTAATACTTTAACCGCATCCCCATGTTTGTAAATATGGTCTGCCATTTCATTACCGCTCCTCAATGGAGTAGTAAAAATAAAAGTAAGTTTGTTCTGGCGAACTACATAACTGGCTCGGTCTTTAACACCTGTTTCTGGTCCCGCATATGCAAGGCTCTGAAATCCAAAAGCCGTCTTGTAAAAATGAGCCGCCTGTTTGGCATTACCCACATAAAATTCTACATAATCAGTACCCATTAAGGGCAGAAAATCATTGGAAGCGTCCATGGATGTAAATATTTAAATAATAAACTTAGGTGATGGAATATGTATTTTAATTGCTAGGAAAATGAATTAAAGAACCCCACGCATAGCAAGGGCTTCCATGAGCAAACAGTAGCCTGATCGAGTATCGTTGAAGCGTTTATGGGGATAATCGGGTAACATAAGCGTGAAAATAGTCTAATTAAACCAAGTTTTAATGGTTTCAGGATGGATGGTTGATTATCTTCGCTTTTACTCAACAATCTAACAGTATAACCCGTATAAATCTTAACCAATTTTTTTGATAGATTAAGTGAGGCTAAAAACAGTAAAAATTACTATATGAAGGTAGGCATACTCGGAGGCGGTCAGTTAGGTCGTATGTTATTGCAAGCTGCGGCTAATTACCCAGTTGAAACGTATATTCTAGAAAACGATGAAAATTGTCCCTCCGCCCATCTCTGTCACCACTTCACCAAAGGCGATATTACCGATTTTACTGCTGTTTATGAGTTTGGTAAATCACTAGATGCCATTACGATTGAGATTGAATCGGTAAATATAGAGGCACTTGAAAAACTGGAAAAAGAGGGGGTTAAAATCTATCCCAATACCGCGGCCATCCGTATTATTAAAAATAAAATTGTACAGAAACAATTTTATAAATCAAATGGAATTCCTAGTCCCGATTTTGTGGTTACCAATAGTATGGAGGAGGTAAAAAATCAACTAAGTTTTCTACCTGCTGTACACAAAATTGCCGAAGGTGGATATGATGGCAAAGGTGTACAGGTATTAAACAACGAGAGAGATATTCACAAAGCATTTTCTGACCCCAGTGTACTGGAAAAAAAAGTAGCCATTAAAAAAGAAATTGCCCTAATTATTGCGATGAATGAAAGGGGAGAAACCAGTATTTATCCCGCTTCTGAAATGATGGTAAATCCTGCATTGAATCTTCTTGATTTTCAGGTTAGTCCCGCTTTGCTCCCCGATAAAATTCTGTGGGTGGTAGAAGCTATTGCCATTCAACTGGTGAAAGCACTTAAAAGTGCTGGGCTCTTTGCAGTAGAAATGTTTGTGGACGAACGCAATGAAGTATGGGTGAATGAGACCGCACCCCGGGTTCACAACAGCGGCCACCATACCATTGAAGCCAATTATTGTAGTCAATATGATATGCTTTGGCGTATAATTTTAAACTATCCATTGGGCAATACGGATCCTATTTTGCCTGCTGCCATTATCAATATTATTGGCGAAGCAGGATATATCGGTGAGGCCATTTATGAGGGACTAGAAGAAGTGCTTAAAACAGATAATGCTTTTGTACATATTTACGGTAAAAAACAAACCAAGCCTGGTCGCAAAATGGGGCATATAACTATCATGCATAAAGACTATCAAGATTTAACCCATAAAGCTAATAAGATTAAACAGACTTTGAGAGTTATATCTACCCATAAAAGTTAGAATTATTAAGGAGTGGTACTTGCAATTACCATACGCTTTACATTAAAAGGTTTTAAATATCCAATTCCAACCAAACTCTTAGCTTGAAGAGCGGGTGAATTTTTTTTAGGACCGAATAACCTTACGTCATCATCATAAATTAAATCGAGGCTATAAGTAGCTGAAAAATATTTATTAATCTTAAAAGAGAACAAATTGGTCATGAATAAATCTACATTTTGGGGCTTGGACTGATAGTTAGAAAATATGTCAATCCTCCCTTTGTAATTTATATTTTTGGCAATTACATTATTGTAATTTAATGTTGCAAAAGCCCCTATTTGATTAAATGAAAGAGATCCTGCAGGTACTCCATACACTCCCTTATTAGATAGCGATTTGTTGGCCACAATAATCCATCTTGAAGTAAGGGGAGAAAGAAATAAGGATAATTTTGAGTCTGGCTTATAATCAAATCCTGCAGATAGAATTATATAGGCAGGCGATAATAACGAAGAGGTAAAATCGGCTATATTATTATTAAAATTATACCCATCAAAAAATTGAGATCGAAAGTTAAAAAGCGTGGAAATATACCATTTACCTAATGAATCCATCTTATACCCATACTTACTAAGATAATCTGCCCTGTCATCATTTTTTCTTCCCCCCAAACTGGTAGTTTGAACATATCCAAGATTGATATCAACTGAATTATCCCAATAGTGCCGATCTCTTCTAAAAAAGAAAAAATAATTCATATATCCATTTACGGTCATAGAAAAATTATCTCCGCCCGAAGCCCAGTTGCTGAGTGAGCCTTGCGCCAAATTAAAGCTCATCAACCCACCTCTTTTCCAATTCCATTCTAGTGTGTCATTTTCTTTTTTTATTGTTCTGTTGGTCTCGCTTTTTAAAACAAGCACCACATTATCTTGTGCAATCATATATGATCCGGAACTTAACAGAATCGTTAAAAACAGGAGAATTCTAATCATTGTTATGCTTTTCAGATACAAATATACCAATTGAAGCGTATTTTCAAGGAATTTTTGCTGCCAAACTGGCATAACTGCTAGTAATTTTGTAGCTTTGCAATCCAAATTTTATAGGGATGGAATTGGCTGCATTATTAAATAAGGAGCACGATGAAAAGCGCCAAGGCGAAGCTTTTTTAACCGCAAACAACGCTAATCACAATAGCAAAAAATTCTATATAGAGAGTTATGGCTGTGCTATGAACTTTTCTGATAGTGAGGTTGTTGCCGCCATCTTACAATCTGATGGCTTTCAAGCAACTGCTGTTTTTGAAGAAGCAGATCTCTTGTTAATTAATACATGTTCCATTCGTGAGAAAGCTGAAATGACTATCCGAAAGCGGCTTACTGAATTCAGAAAAGCTAAGCGCTCAAACCCAGGTATGTTAATTGGTATATTAGGCTGTATGGCTGAACGTTTAAAATCACAGCTTCTGGAAGAAGAGAAATTAGTTGATTTGGTAATTGGCCCTGACGCTTACAGAACACTCCCTTTACTTATTAAAGAAGCTACAGGGGGACAAAAAGGAGTAAATGTATTACTTAGCAGGGAGGAAACTTACGGAGATATTTCTCCCATTCGTTTAAACAGCAATGGCATCACCGCATTCGTATCTATTACTCGAGGTTGTAATAATATGTGTAGCTTTTGTGTAGTGCCTTTTACCCGAGGCAGAGAAAGAAGCCGCGATAGTATTTCTATCTTAAAAGAAATTAATCAGTTGGTAGATGATGGTTATAAGGAAATTACTTTATTAGGCCAAAATGTGGACAGCTATTATTGGTTGAATGAAACTACTGGAGTACCAGTAACGTTTGCACTGTTACTTGAACAAGCCGCTTTGGTGAGTCCCCTCTTGCGCGTTCGTTTCAGTACCTCCCACCCCAAAGATATTACCGATGATGTGCTTCATACCATTGCTAAATATGAAAATATTTGCAAGTGCATCCACTTGCCTGTGCAAAGCGGGAATACCCGTGTGCTTCAGCTCATGAATAGAACTTACACTAGGGAATGGTATTTAGCAAAAATTGACCGCATCAGAATGCTTATCCCTGAATGCAGCATTACTTCTGATATGATTGCTGGGTTCTGCACAGAAACAGAAGAAGAACACCTTGATACATTATCGCTAATGAATTATAGCAATTTTGACATGAGCTATATGTACTATTACAGCGAGCGACCTGGAACGCTTGCTGCAAGAAGGTTTACAGATGATATACCTTTGGAGACTAAGAAAAGAAGGTTACAAGAGATTGTAGATAAACAAGGCGAGCTTTCTACCAAAAGCAATCAGAATGATATAGGTAAAATTTTCAAAGTGTTGATTGAAAATAATAGCAAAAGAGATCAACATGATTGGACAGGCAGAACCAGTCAGAATAAAATTACCGTATTCCCTAAAAGCAATACAGCTGAAAAGCCGGGCGACTATGTGTGGATAAAAATTTACGATTGCACTAGGGCAACTTTATTAGGAAAAATTGTAGATCAAGCTTAATATTTTAATTAACATTATGGATTTACAAAGCATAAAAAACAGGTTTGGCATTATTGGTAATTCACCAGCATTGAACCATGCTTTGAATACCGCAGTGCAGGTTGCGGCCACAGACTTAACCGTATTAATTGTAGGAGAAAGTGGAGTTGGTAAAGAGGTATTTTCTCAAATCATTCATTCACTTTCTACTAGAAAGCACAATCCTTTTATTGCAGTGAATTGTGGGGCAATACCTGAAGGCACCATCGACTCTGAATTATTTGGCCACGAAAAAGGAGCATTCACAGGTGCTGTAGATAGTCGCAAAGGATATTTTGAAACGGTAAATGGTGGCACTATTTTTATGGATGAAATTGGGGAAATGCCACTGGGCACCCAAGCTAGATTATTACGCGTGCTTGAAACAGGTGAGTTCATTCGTGTTGGGTCTTCTAAAGTACAAAAAACAGACGTAAGGGTAATAGCTGCTACCAATAGAGAACTCTTAGAATTTACCCAGAAAGGCAGATTTAGAGAAGACTTGTATTATCGGCTTAGTACCGTTCCCATTAGGGTTTCATCACTTAGAAACAGAAAGGAGGATATTCTTTTATTATTCAGAAAATTTGCAGTTGACTTTGCTGAACGATACAAAACAGCTCCAATACAATTGGATGAGGAAGCTAGACAGTTGTTGATTCATTATCCTTTTCCAGGAAATGTAAGAGAACTCAAAAATATTGCTGAGCAAATTTCTGTTCTAAGCCCTTCCCCACAAGTAAGTGGAAAAGAAATGCAAGTATTTTTACCCGAAAGAAGAGAAAATAGAATGCCTGTTTTATCGGGGCAGCCCAGTATGCAGGGCGACTTTTCAAACGAGCGAGAAATTCTTTACAAACTTTTTTTTGACATGAAAAAAGATGTGACAGAACTCAAAAAAATGTTTGTAGAAATCTTACAGAACCCTTCACTTGCAGGTTCAGCTGCGAACTTCACCAACGAGTCTATTTTAAACGATTTAAACACCACACCAGACCCATCCAATATTACAACTGTATCTCACAATTCAGTTGTGACAGCCAATAATATTGCAGGACTAATGGCTCCACAGAGCAGCAGTGGCAATGCCGTACTAATTAGCAACAACGATATTCACCTACATGAAGAAGTTGAAGAATCATTAAATATAATGGATAAGGAAAAAGAGCTGATTATAAAAGCTTTAAAAAAGCACAGAAGCAAACGAAAAGACGCCGCCATGGACTTGGGTATTAGTGAGCGAACCCTTTACAGAAAATTAAAAGAATATGATATTGATGAGTAAGTTTAAAAGAAACACCACTCCCCTTTTCTTACTATGGCTAGCCATAGTAATTGCAAGCTGTGGAATTTATAAGTTTAATGATGCGGTAATACCTACCAATATAAAGACGGTAAAAATTGGTTTTATAGAAAACAAAGCCCGTTATATTAACCCCCAATTGAGCCCAAAACTTACCGATAAACTTCAGCTAAAAATCACCAATCAAACAAAACTTACGAGAACCAATAACGAGGACGCTGACTATGTGATTTCTGGCTCAATTACGAACTATGATCCTAGTCAAACCGTAGGTGTATCTGCCCAACAAGCAAGTACGAACAGGCTAACTGTTTCTGTTCATATAACGCTTAAAAAAACACAAGAAAATAAAACAGAAGAATTTGATGTGTCTAGAAATTTCGACTTTCCTGCCAATCTTACTTTACAACAAGCAGAGGGACAGCTTCTTGATGAAATAATTAGGAACCTTACGGATGAAATTTTCAACCGTATTTTCAATAACTGGTAATTGATTAGTATCTTTAATACTTATGAAGTTTACGCAAGAAAAAGCGCTCGTACATTTAACAGGTAGTCCAGACATGAACTCCCTTAAAATGGAAACGATTGAAAAAATGGTTCATGAATACCCATATTTTTCTCCGGCACAGTATCTATTTGCAGCAAAGCTTAAAAAAGACGACCATCCCTTGGTTGGTATGCAGGCTTCAAAAACTGCTTTGTATTTCACCAATCCCTATTGGCTACAATTTCAGTTAGAAGCTTTGGTTGACCCTGGAGTTGATCAAGCACCAAAGAAAGAACTTGATACTGCTTTGCTGAGATCAATACGCAAAAAAGATAAGGAATGGGATGAAATGATCAATCTGCCAATGATAGAAGAAAGCTTGGAACAAGTATCCCAGTCATTTACGGCACCGGTTTTACCTAACCCAGATATTGCTGTACCTACCATAGAGTCAGTAAGAGAATTAATGCGAGGCATCGATCCCATTACACAAAAGGGAACCATCATTCCAGTGATAAGAGATGAACCATCAGCTCCGCAAGAATTAAATACTTCATTGCTGCTTCCAAAACCAGAAAATATATTTTCCCCTGTTTTTAGTACCATTGCCAATGCAATGCCTTCTAACTTAGAACAGGAATATAGTGCTGAAGATAAAAGTGCAACGCGTGAATTGCCAGATCAGGAGAAAAGTGATGCTAAAATAGCAAGTATATTATCGAGTCAGCTTGCTGAATTTAGAAAACCGATTGACGAGCAAACAAAGCTTGAGATAGAGCCGCTAAAAGAAAAACTGCATACTATTGACTACTTTGCATCACAAGGCATTCAAATTGATTTATCTGCAATTCCGCAGGATAAGCTCACTACTAAATTACGAAGATTCACCGATTGGTTAAAAGATATGAAAAACCACAATCCCAATCCAGTAGATCTCGGAACCAGTGTAGAATCTGAAAAAGCAGCAGCTGTAAATGCTTTGGTTTCAAACGAGTCTAAAGAAATATTAACCGAAACAATGGCCGAAGTACTGGTGAAACAGGGTCAGATTGATAAGGCTATTCAGCTCTTTATAAAATTAAGTTTCTCAAATCCTGAAAAAACAGCTTATTTTGCAGATAAAATTCAACAATTAAAAGGTATTTAGTATGATTTATTTGTTCTTGGTGTTAATAGTAATTGCAGCAGTGGGTCTCGGTTTTATGGTACTAATTCAAAATCCAAAAGGTGGTGGATTAGCAGGAAATGTAGGCGGGATAGGCAACCAACTGATGGGTGTGAAACAAACTACTGATGTTTTAGAAAAAGGAACTTGGATATTTGCTGGTATTATTGCTCTGTTGGCCTTGTTTTCTACCTTGTTTTTAAAAGGTGGAAGCGATGAAGTTGACAATTCAATTTTACAGAAAATAAATACCAATATAAGCGCTCCTGCACCCATTCAACAGGCTCCTGCAAATACAGTAACTATTCCTACAGATTCCACAAAAAAGTAAAAAAAAATAAGTATCCCTACCTCGTCTTTTTTCAAAAGACGAGGTTTTTTATTTAATTTACTGATTGAAAATAATTATAAATCAATACAAGATGAGTCGCAATAAAGCAAAGAAAAAAAAGCCTTCTTACTTATTGGTAATCATGCTAGGGGCTGGATTTTTTGGAGCGTCTATTTTCTTATGGCTTTTTTTGGGCTCTGCAACTGATTTTGATGAGAAAAGCAGGCTGGTATTAATTGAGGAAAACCAAACCCAAAAATCAGCAGTTGTAGCTAGTTTTAGAAATGCAGGCATTATTCGATTCCCAAACTTACTCGGCTTAGCTGGTGCCCCATTGAATATTTGGGATAAAATGAAACCAGGGCGTTATGAAATAAAAAAAGGGCAAAGCCTTTACAGCATAGTAAGAATGCTAAAAAATGGCAGATTGGCTGAAATAAAACTAGTTATTAATAAAATAAGAACTCGTTCGGATTTTGCCAAATTATTGAGTAAGCAGTTCCTAATAGATTCGCTCAACAGCCTACAATTTATGGGCTCAAACGACTCGCTTCGGAATTTTCAAACCGATACTAGTAAGCTATTCACACGAATTATTCCCAATACCTATACTTTTTATTCAGACGCTTCTTTGCATACTATTTTCAAGAAGCTAAGTGAGGAAAGTACTGAGTTTTGGAATGAAAAAAATAGATTAAAAAAAGCTGCTGCTTTAAATATGAGTCCAGAGCAAATATATATACTGGCTTCTATTGTAGAGGAAGAAACAAATTTCGACTCTGATAAGTATAAAATTGCCAGTGTTTATATTAATCGACTAAAAAAATCCATGCCTTTGCAGGCTTGTCCAACCATAAAATACGCTATGAATAACTTTATGTTAACCCGTATTTATGAAAAATACTTAACCAACCCATCACCTTATAATACTTATAAAGTGAAAGGCTTACCACCTGGCCCCATTTGCACCCCATCCCCTAAAACCATTGACATAGTGTTAGCCGCTCCAGTTACTAACTATATTTATTTTGTAGCCAAAAGTGATTTTAGTGGTTACCATCATTTTAGTGACAATTTTGCAACTCATAACTTGCTTGCAAAAGAGTACCAGCAGAAACTTGATGAATATTGGCTTAAAAAACAAGAAAAAAATCTTTCTCGTTGACAAAGATTGAAAGAATCATACTAAACCTCCCTCCCATATCATTTGTTATTCGCAAGAGTAAAATCTTATATATTCCTGGCTTTCAAGGGATACCACTCTATGACGTGGTGTTTTTTTTCATACAACAAATAAACAAAATAGGCCTCAATGAAAGAGCAGCTGCTATAGCATTTAATCTAGTAATGGCATTACCAGCTACACTTCTTTTTTTATTCTCTATTATTCCTTATTTTCCTAAGTTTCTTGAGTTAAGAATTTGGATTTTATCCTTATTTAAAGACATCAGTCCCAGTTCAAATACATACCGATTCATAGAGAAATTATTACACGATTTAACCCAACAAAATGTTGGTGTTTTTTCTTTCGGATTTCTACTATTGGTTTTTTATGCGTCAAATGCTATGATGGCATTGATTAGAACATTCGACCGATCCATCATGGAGAATAAAAATTTCTTTCTCCACCAAAGATGGCGAGCTATCCAGTTAACCATCATTATTATTTTGCTAATCATTGGATCATCGCTGGTATTGTTGGGACAAGAACAGCTGATTTTAGTTTTACAAAAAATTTTTAAGCTTAGGAAAAGCTCACTACCTTGGTTTGGAAGTGCAAAATGGATTGTAATAGTGAGTCTTTTCTTTTTCAGTATTGCGTTTATATACAGATACGCACCTTCGGTGAAAAAGAAATGGAAAATTGTTTCTCCAGGTTCAATCTTAGCTACCGGATTAACCGTTTGCACTACCCTTATTTTTTCATATTGGGTAAACAATTTTGCCGCTTATAATAAGGTTTATGGATCTATTGGAACCGTTCTAATTTTAATGTTATTGATCTATATCAACTCCCTAATTCTTTTGATTGGATTTGAATTGAATGTGAGTATTACTTACCTCACAAAGCAGGCAGCGGAAAGAAAAATTCAAGCGCAGCTTTTTGAATCAAATACTTAACTATCTCTTTCGCCATTTTGTTCTAATTTCTGGTTTGACAGTCCATTGTTTATTCAAAGCATTTATGCTTGGATGGGGTTTTCCCAATCCTTGATAATGCCCTGCATTATTTTTTTGCCGAAACGCCTCATATACGGATACTGCACAAGCTACTGAAATATTTAAGCTCTGTATCATTCCTACTTGTGGAATAAGAAAATTTCCGTCTGACAAGTTTCGGGTTGCTTCACTAACCCCGTTGTGTTCGTTACCAAAAATCAGCGCAATATCAGCTTGAAAATCAATATTAAATACGGATACTGAATCTGCACCTAAATGGGTAGTATAAATAGTTTTATACCTAGATCTCAGTGCTTCAAAGCAGGTAGCTGCATCATTAAATTCGTGTACTGTAAGCCATTTTGCAGCGCTACTGCTGCTCTTGGGGCCAAAATACTCATGCTGAGCAATTGTAGTATTCAGGATATAAATATCTTGTATCCCTACCGCATCGCAAGTACGCATTACTGCTGAGATATTGTGTGGGTTATGTACATTTTCTAATACAACGGTCAAGCCAGACTGGCGGTTTGCTAAAACTGATTCAATTCGATTTTGTCTCTCTGGTGTCATTTCTATGTACCAATTGGTTGGTATTTTGATGCTTAAATGCTTATTTAGAGCAAAAATCTACTATTAAAATGAATTAATCGCATAATTTTGTAGCTATCCGTTATAATACCCATGTTTGATAAAATCATTCGATCTGAGAACTTACTTTGGATTGTGCCTATTCTTTATGGCATTATCGCCTACATCACTTCTTACAATGATATAGCAATGATTTTTTTCGACAATTCCTATCTATTACTTTCTTTCCCAGCGGTGGTTGGTGTGCTGCTTGCCACATTAGTAATTCCCTATTTTATACATCTGTTGCTAAGAGAAATAGGAGATAGAAAATTTGTATTAGCATGGGCACATATTGCTATTTCAATAGTACTAAGCATTGCTATATTATTTATTTATAGCTATTCCTTACCCATAAATATAAAATGGCGATTTCATGTTGGCGAGCTTCCTGCATACAAAAAATGGCTATATTATAATTTAGTAGCTATTAATATCATTAAAATATTCATAGCTACTCAATCTATTTTTACTGCATATGGCTTGGGTTTATTTATTCGTTCCTACTTTATGAATTCTAAAGCACAAGGTAATATAGACCAATCTTTTGATTTACAAGAACAAGAATTAGGTGGAACAGTTGCAAGTATGATTGCATAATTAATTGCTTATTCCTTAGTTTTCCATTGCGTTTCGTTTCATTTGCATTGCGTTTTCTTTTCCCAAATATTTATTTATCCCTGCTTCAAGCAAATAAATGAGCGGAGTTAGTAGTACTGCCATACTGAATTTATATATATAATTTACCATCGCTATTGCTAAAACCAATTGCCAACTCCAATTATTCCCAATTTTGAAAGCAATAAAAAGCACAATAAAACTATCAATGAACTGAGATACTAAAGTAGAGCCTGTAGCTCTTAACCAAACCCATTTCTCCCCAGTTAGTTTTTTTATTTTATGAAATACAACTACATCTACAATTTGGCTAACCATAAATGCAGTAAGACTTCCTAGAATAATCCACATGCCTTGTCCGAATATACCCCCAAAAGCATCCTGCATATTCGGAATTCCATTATTGGCTTTTGATATAATCCAAAAATCAGCCGGAGGCGTTTGCATAGCCATATAAAACATTAGAAATGCATACATGATGATTACTATTGCTGTATAGCTAATTCTGCGCACCCATTTAGGCCCATAATATTCATTCACAATATCTGTTATTATGAATTCCAAAGGCCATAACAATACCCCGCAAGTAAGGTTAAAAGAGAGGCCTGATTGACCAAAAAAACTGAATTCCATCGGATTCCACCCAAAAATTTTTTCTAAAGAAAAAATTTTACCGCCAATACATTCTGCAATTAATGCATTTGCTACAAAAAAGGCCATAATGCCTAAAAAAAGCTTAGAAGGTTTGTGATTGAGCATATTAGTGATCATAGGGGAAGCATAAAATAGACAATCAATTGAATGAAAAGAAAAATTAAATTTAACAATGATAACCAAACTGGCAAGCGATTGTTTTTTTTGTTTAACAATATTACCCCATACCAAATATTTACCAATAAATTTTGGAAGGGGGCTACCATCCAACCCAACAAAATCACTATTGCACTTAACTCCTTATTCCCAATAAAATTGCTTGTTCGTTGAATGATTATACATAAAATAAATAGTAAATTACAAATAAATGCAAGTCTAGAAGCAAATAATAATGGTTTCATTGAATAATTTTATCGTAAAAATGCTTCAAGGTTGGTTTGAAGCGCAAAAAAGATTATAATTTAATACCCTGGTAAAAATAAAACGAAATCTGTAATTTACCTTCAACCATACCTTGCCCCTTTTTTAGTAGGTTTGCTATTTATTAAATTTCGGCAAATTTTTTATACCCTAAGCGTTCGAGTACAAATGCTGGGGTACAGTGCAAAAAAAGAACTTATGACTCGTATTAATTGGAAAGCCATTCAGCCGCATATTATTGCTGTATTTATTTTTTTAGTGGTAGCCATCATTTACTGCAAACCTGTTTTAAATGGGAAGGTACTTCAACAAAGTGATGTTACCCAATGGAAAGGAATTGCACAAAACTCATTCCAATACAAAGAACAACACGGTCATTTCCCCCTATGGACCAACAGTATATTTGGGGGTATGCCTGCGTACCAAATTACAGGTATTGGGGAGAACCCTATTTCAGTGGGCTATATAGGACAAATACTTAGTTTGGGATTACCTAAACCCATTGGAGTTTTTTTTCTAGCCGCTCTCTGTTTTTATTTTCTTACCCAAGTTTTGCAAACCAACCCATATATTGGTATCATTGGGGCACTTGCATATGCTTATGCAACCTATAATCCAATCATTCTTGCTGCGGGACACGATACCAAGCTAAATGCTATTGCTTTTTTACCTGCCTTAATTGCTTCACTGCTGTTGTTATTTAACAAGAAATATTTGGCAGGAACAGCACTTACCGCAGTTTCAACCACATTACTATTAGGCGCCAATCACTTGCAAATTACGTATTATGGTTTTTTAATACTCGCATTCATGAGTATGGCCTTTGTTATTCATTGTATAAAAGAGAAAGAAATTGCCCATTTGGTGAAATCTGGAGCACTTGCTATACTGGCTGCCCTTTTAGGTATTTTAGTAAACGCAGTCACGCTTCTTTCAACTTATGAATACTCAAAGCAAACCATCCGTGGCGGAAGTGCATTAGCAGATAGTACTTCAAATGCCACCAAAACTGGACTTAGCAAAGACTATGCCTTGAGTTATAGTTTTTACAAAACAGAGCCTTTGGTAATGATGTTCCCTAGATTATATGGAGGTAGCAGCAATAATTTAGAAATAGAATCAGAGAAATCAAAAGCCATTGAAGCATTACAACAGATGCCTCAAGAGCTATCACAACAAATTCAATCTGCCCTTCAGTTCTACTGGGGAGGTATTACCCAAGGCACTTCTGGCCCGCCGTATATTGGAGCCATCATTTGTTTTTTAGCCCTCCTTGGATTTGTAATGGTTGATAAAAAATATACGAGGTGGATATTGGCTGCCATTGCTTTTTCTTTACTACTTAGTTGGGGTAAATATTTTGAAGGATTTAATATTGCCATGCTCAAATATTTACCCCTTTATAATAAATTTCGGGCTCCAAGTATGATATTGGTTATTCCCGGTTTATTACTCTGTATGATGGCTACACTCTCTCTGAATAAAATATTATTTTTCGAAAATAAATTACGCTTATGGAATGAGTATAAAAAGGGACTCATATTGGTTGCGGGAATCTTTGGCTTTGCTTTACTTGTATACCTCAGCAGTGATTTTAGTGCTGAAGGCGATAAAATGCTTCTGTTGCAAATAAACAAAATACCCGATGCCACCCAAAGAGAACAAATTAGCACCCCAGTTAAAGCGTTTGTAAATGGTTTAAAAGAAGATCGAAAAACTTTATTTCTGAACGACTTACTCAGAACTTTTTTATTCTGTTCCTTAGCAGCAGGGGCAGTATATTTAGCCATCAAACAGCATATAAATAAGTTGGCTATTACAGCAATTCTTGGCGTATTTATTCTAATTGATATATTTACCATTAACCATACTTATCTCAATGCCAATAACTACCAAGATTCTAATGAATATGAAACTGCATTTACGCCATCTGCAATTGACAATGAGATTTTAAAAGACACAAGTTTTTACAGGGTATTGAATGTATCTCAGGGCATTTCAGCCGCATTTAATGGAGGTGGAATGTCAGCATATTTTCATAAATCAATTGGAGGATATCATCCTGCTAAACTGAGTATCTACCAAGATTTAATTGAAAAGCAATTGTATAATTTCCCCAATTGTTTGCCCATATTAAATATGTTAAACACTAAATACCTCATTATTCCTGATCAACAAACTGGGCAGCCCATTGTACAACAGAACAGCGGTGCCCTGGGAGCTTGTTGGTTTGTAAGAGGCGTGCAATTTGAAAAGGGACCCGCTGCTGTAATGCGTGCAATTACAACATTCAATCCCAAAGAAACAGCCGTGCTTGATGAAAAATACAAGCTAAATATTATTGGTATTGGTAATGACAGTTCGGCAAAAATATCTTTGCTTGCTAATGAAAACGATATAGTTACCTACCAGTCAAAATCTGCCGTTAAACAATTCGCCGTATTTAGTGAAATATTTTATAATGCGGGCTGGAAAGCTAGAATAGACGGAAAAGAGAGTCCCATCTATCAAACCAATTATGTATTGCGTGGTCTTGAAATACCTGCGGGCGAACACAATATTGTATTTAGTTTTGAACCAGCGGCGGTAGCTTTTGGCCAAAAAGCAGCAATTGCTTCTTCACTATCTATTTGGATATTATTGTTTGCGGCTGGCATATATGGTTTTAGAAAAAAACAAATCCATTAATATGCATCAGCCTTCTGTTTTAGGCATTGTTTCTTATAAAGTTTTTCCGGCGCAGATGGGTGGTCAGAAATATATTGTGGAGTATTACAGAGAACTTTCAAAACATACCAAAGTAATACTTGCCGTATCCAATGACAATCAACTTTATAAAGAAGCACCAACAGCAGAAGAGTTTCAAGTAATGCCCATGCTATTTAATCATTGGTATGGTATATTTAATTTATTATTATGTTTTAAATTGGCTCGATTAATTAGAAGAGAAAACATTGATATCATCATAATTGATCATTCTTATTTTGGCTGGCTTGGAATACTTCTTAGAAAACTTACTAATAAGAAACTAGTGATAAAACTGGCCAATATTGAAACCCTACGTTTTAAAGATATGGGCAGGTGGGGATGGCGTATTTATAATTATTATGAACAATGGGTATTGAAGCATGCAGATAGAAATTTCTTTATTACAAGTGAAGAAAGGAATTTGGCTATTACACGCTGGGGAATCAATCCTACCACTGCTTTTACACTTCCATATGGAACAAATTTTCTTGCTCCCACTACCTTAGAAACACATATCGTATGCCGGCAGAAAATATTGCAAGCAAACCAATTGAAAGGCAATACCAAGCTATTCTTTTTCAACGGAACCTTAGATTATCTACCCAATCAAGAAGCCTTATATATTATTGTGAATGAATTGTTGTATCGCTTACAGTATGCTTCTATTTCATTTAAAATAATTATATGCGGCAATCGAATTAAACAAGACTGGGAAAAACGATTATTGAATGCGAAAGACATTTTATTTAAGGGAATGGTAGAAGATATTGGCCTCTATTATAAAGGTGCAGATTGCTTTATTTGTCCCATTACCTTAGGCACTGGTATCAAAACAAAACTAGTAGAAGCATTGGCACATGGACAAAAAATAATTTGTACCAATAGAAGTGCCGCAGGAATCACGCACTTTGCCATAGCTCCCCTCCTCACAATTATTCCAGACTACGATTGGAATGCATTTGCTAAGGCAATGGTTGAGCTAGACCCCAATCAACACCCCAGTGTACCAAGCGCGTTTTACAACCGCTTAAACTGGCCTACTATTGTTAGTGAATCCATTTTATCTTTACCCAAATAAAAGAAGAATGCCCAAAATTTCCATTGTAATATGTACGTATAATAGATCTAAATATCTTCCAGAAGCTTTACTTAGCTTATATAATCAAACAGTTTCAAAAAATTTCTTTGAAGTAATTGTAGTGAATAATAATTCCAGCGACAATACCATTTCAGTGTGTGAAACGTTTATTTCAACCCATGCCGATGCTAGTTTTTTCCTTTTAAATGAACCAGAACAAGGTGCTTCTTTCGCAAGAAATACAGGTGCGAAAATTGCTAAATCTCCCCTACTTTGTTTTATGGATGACGACGCAATAGCTTACCCAAACTATCTTCAAAATATCTTAGAATTTTTCAAAAAATATTCAGATGCAGACGGATTGGGAGGACGTATTATTCCAAGATATATTCCTTCAGAACCAAAGTGGATGAGCCATTTTGTTTCTTCACTTGTTGGTAATTTTCATTACAGTGAATCAGTGGCCATTTTCAGTGCAAACAAATACCCACTAGAATCGAATATGATTGTTCGGAAAGTTGACTTTGACACTGTAAATGGATTCAATACTTTGCTTCCAGGGGTAAAAGGCACACTCCGGATTGGCGGGGAAGGCAAAGATTTTTTTCTCAAACTAAAAGCAATTGGAAAAACCATTTATTACAGCCCAAACGTAATAGTAGAGCATATTGTAGAAACAAAAAAGTTAGATGCTGAATACCTCTATCGGGTTGCAAGCGGAATTGGAAGAGGTGAAAGGGTTCGCACCAAAGCCATTCACAAGTGGGCTTTCAACAAGAAAATTCTTGAATATTGTTTCAAGCTGGGCGCATCAATTGTGCTTGCAGCTGGTTATTTATTACAAGGGCATCCAGCAAAGATGAAACCCATTATTCAATTTAGAATTGATGCACTAAAGGGGCTTCTTAACCACTAGATAAATTCCACTGAAACTTACCGATCAAAATATTTTTTAAAATGGAGTAAGTGATAGTCAATGCTATTACCCCAATATGCCGCATTGTGCGCACCTGGTCGCTCTGTATAGTCGTGTGGAATTTTTTTTGCCAACAATACTTGGTGTAAGGCCCGGTTAACATCTAGAAAAAAATCATCAATGCCGCAATCGAAAATCAAATTCAATTCATTAGGCTTTAAAGTGGCTGCAATATTAACAACCGTATTTTTTTCCCAATTTTCTGCAAATTCATTCAGCGGCCCCAACATTTTACTCAGCATCCAATTATTGGGAAAAGGTCTTATATCTACCCCACCGCAAATACTTCCAGCAACCCCATAAATTTCTTTGTGCCGCATGGCTAAATAAAATGCACCGTGACCACCCATGCTGAGCCCCGTAATGGCGCGATTATTTCTGTTTGTTTTAGTAGGATACGCAGAATCAATATAATTCACCAATTCTTGTGTAATAAAAGTTTCGTATTTAAAATTTGAATCAACGGGACTGTTAAAATACCAACTTCCATATCCACCGTCGGGCATCACAAAAAGCATTTGAAGCGCATTGGCTTTCTGGGAAAGTTGCGGTGCTTCTAGGCACCAAGAAGCGTAGTTAGCACTGAAACCGTGTAATAGGTATACGGTGGGAAAACGCAATGAAGCATCAACCGAATCTGGTTTTATTACTACTGCTTTTACTATTTTATGCATGGCTTTACTATACACTTTAATAGTGTCAACGCTGGCATAACTGTGCAATGCAAGAAAGGAAAAAACAATCAGGCAGAAAACAAATGATCTTTTCATCTCCTAAAAATACAAAATACCACGCATATTTCTATGGATGGCATTTGTACAAATCAATGCGATTGGTTACTTAGTTTTCGGCATAGCATTCTGCATGGGATTAACGCCGATGGATTGACCACGGCTTCTTCCTGCACCTGCTTTGAACAAACTAAATTTGCTGGGTTCAACTTCACCACTTGAAGGCCAAATATTATTGGCTTCATTAATATCTGCTGTTTCCCTCAAAGGATCTACCTTAATAGATTTTGCTTTTTTGGTAGTCATGAAAAGCTTGGTCACTTTATTTTCATTTTTTCTCCAAATCTGTGCAGGTATGCGTTCTAATTCAGTACTACCATCTTCAAATGTAAATTCAACAATAATGGGCATTACCAATCCGCCTTTGTTTGAAAAAGTGATTTCGTATAAGTGGGTGTTCTTGTATTTGTCTTTGTCAGCATCTGTTAACAGTTCTGGAGCAGCCATGGTAGGAATTGGATATTTTACGGTGGTATCATACGCTTCAATACCCCTCGTATACCTCCAATAAAAATCCCTCAAAGTAGTATCTAAATCTGTTAAGAAAATAATCCCTTTATCGCTCCTATTTCTGATTTTAGAAATATCATCGAAAGCATTTTTGCCGCTGAATAAAGGACGATCTAACCCGCGCAGTTGTGTGGCAGAAGTTACTGGCAATACCGCATTGGGATCCATCACTGCAAACTTAACGGTATCAATGGCTATATCACAAGCATCAATGCTATAAAACCAACCCCTCCAAAACCAGTCTAGGTCTTCCGCACTTGCATCTTCCATGGTACGAAACAAATCGGCGGGCGTGGGATGTTTGAAAGCCCATCTTCTGGAATATTCCCGAAAAGCATAGTCAAACAGTTCTCTACCCATCACAGTTTCACGTAAAATATTCAATCCTACAGCAGGTTTTGAATATGCATTAGGGCCAAAATTGATGATATTTTCACTATTGGTCATAATTGGCTCTAACTGATCTTTGGGAAGCTTCATATAATCTGCTATAGTCCACGCTGGCCCACGGCGAGAGGGGTATTTATTATCGAATAATTCCTCAGTAAGGTATTGTACAAAAGTATTTAATCCTTCATCCATCCAACTCCATTGGCGTTCATCACTGTTGATGATCATAGGAAAAAAATTGTGACCCACTTCATGAATAATCACCCCCAGCATTCCATACTTTGTTGCTTCGCTATAAGAACCGTCTTTATTGGTGCGGCCATTGTTGAAACAGATCATTGGATATTCCATACCATTGGCTGCTTCTATACTTTGTGCAACTGGATATGGATATGGAATGGTGAATTTAGAATACGATTTAATGGTATGCGCCACTGCTTTGGTTGAGAATTTACGGTACAAACCATAAGACTCTTTGGGATAGCCACTCATGCACATAATTTTTTTACCTTCTACATAAATAGGCATCGCATCCCAGATATAACGGCGACTGGAAGTAAACGCAAAATCACGCACATTCTCTGCTTTATACACCCAAGTTTTCTTTTGCGTACTTTTTGTTTTTTCTGCTTTATTAGCTTCTTCTAGCGTAGCAATTTCAAGGGGCTCTTTGGCAGTCTGGGCTTGATTCCAGCGACTCAATTGAACAGGCGTTAACACCTGCGGATAATTTTGACAAACACCAGTACTCAACACAATATGATCCGATGGCAAAGTGATGGTTACATCATAATTACCAAAAGTGAGTGCAAATTCACCCCTTCCTGTAAATTGCTGGTTCTGCCATCCTTGATAATCGCTGTAAACACATAAACGTGGAAACCACTGTGCCATAGTAAACAAATTATTTCCATCTTCCAAAGTTTCATAGCCACCGCGACCACCAATGGTCATTCTATTAGAAATTTTATAACTCCAATCCACATTGAATACAAATTTCTGTCCCGGCTTTAACGGAACAGGTAGTTCAATACGCATCATGGTTTTGTTGATGGTGTATTGCAGGTTTTTGCCAGCAGCATCCGTGAGTTTGGAAATAAGGTGACCATAACCGTTATCTATTTTTTTTTCCGCCATTTGATCAAGCTGACGAGTTGTAACAACGCGACCAATAGAAGAAGATTCTTGGTAGTTGGCATTGTTCACCGAGCTGTGTTCATTTTCATCTAATTGAAGCCAGATATATGTTAACACATCAGGAGCATTGTTATAATAGGTAACTGTTTCACTCCCTTTTAATTTTAGATTTTCCTCGTCCAGCTCACATTTAATAACGTAATCGGCTCTTTGTTGCCAATATTTAGGGCCAGGAGCACCGCTGGCTGTTCTGTACTCATTGGCAGTAGGTAAAATAGTACCCAACTGTTCAAACTTGTTGCCATGATTAGAAGTTGGATTGTTTTGGATATTCTGGGCTTTTACGTTAAATACAAGCAAAGCCATCAGTAAAAACATTGCAATTTTTCTCATAAATAGTACCGTTTAAATTATAATTGTTGAAACCGCTCTATACTCATTTGTAAAGCTAAAGCAAAAATGCCTCCCGAAAGCAGCAGTAGGTATTCTCTTCTATTTATTTTGAGTATCGTGATACAAATAAGCGATAGCGTTAAGATGGCAGTTACAATCAATAATTGTCCCGCTTCAAGCCCCAAATTAAACGCCAGCAATTGCGTAAGAATACTATGATCCTTACCCATCAAGCTTTTTAGGTAATTACTGAATCCCAATCCATGTACCAACCCAAAAAAAAGTGCTAGAAAATAAATCAGGGGAAACCTAGATTTAAACACGAATTTCTTCACAAAGAGATTACTTACAGCAGTTATTACGATGGTTACTGGAATCAGAAATTCAATCCAATTCATGGAATAATGAATTATTTCAAATACACTAAGTGCCAAAGTGATGGAGTGACCGATGGTAAAAGCGGTAACCAGTACCAGAAGTTTACGCCAATCGGTAAACTGGTATCGTAAGCATAGTGCCGCCACAAAAAGAATATGGTCAATTCCTTTCAAGTCAGCTATATGCCGAAACCCAACTTCAAAAAAGATGTTAAATTCATTCATATTTGAGCAAGTTAAATTAAAGCCGACATTTGTACTATTAAAAAAAATAGGGGTGAATGGCAAATATTATGGTTCAATGGATATTGGCGGCATCAATGGCCGTATTGCATCCTTTTTTTGTATCGGTTATTGAAATAAATCACAATGCCAAAGCGGCAACTGTAGAAGTGAGTGTAAGGGTGTTTACCGATGATCTGGAGAAGACCCTACAAAAATACACCCCTGCTAAAATTGACCTTATTCAACCCAAAGACAAGGTATTTATAGACCAACAACTCACTAGTTATATTGGTAAAACCTTGCGATTAAAAATTAATGGAAAGCCTGTAATAGCCAACTATTTAGGGTATGAAATTAATAAAGAAAGTGTATGGATTTATTTTGAAATCACGTCTATTAAAACCATGAATACACTGGAAGTAGACTGTGGTTTATTGTATGATTTTGAAACCAATCAGGTGAATATAATTCATGCTAAAAGCAAGGGATTGGAAAAAAGCTATAAGTTAAATCACCCGCAGCAGACTGCCAGTTTCACCTTTTAATAGCCATTTTGATAAAGGGGTTCGGTGGTTGTGACCAATACTTTATCTATGCGATGATTATCCATGTCAACAATTTCAAAAGTAAAGGACTCCCATTTTAGGGTTTCGCCTGTTTTAGGAATGCGTTCAAGGTGGTGGATGATAAAGCCAGCAAGGGTATTAAAGTCCTGCTCCCATTTCTCCATCCATTCTGTTTTATCGAATTTACTCAAGAAATCGTAAAAAGGAATTTGAGCGTCAATAAGAAAGCTCCCATCTGCTCGCTCAATAATTTCATAATCCTCATCTTCTTCTTGTGGAATATCACCTACAATGGCTTCCAGTATATCATTGAGGGTCATTAATCCTTGAACACTACCATATTCATCTACAATAAAACACTGGTGAATTTTTGTTTGCTTGAATTTTTCCAGCACTTGGTAGGCCGTATTATTTTCAGGCACATACATGGCTTCGCGCATAATAGAAAAAACAGTAGCACCTTCATCGGAAGTAAATAAATCCTTAATAGAAACTACCCCTTTTATATGATCAATATCTTCTTCACAAACAGGATAAACGGAGTGAATCATATCTCTCAATGCGCTGCGAATATCGCCTACTTTTTTTTGCCCATCAATCCATTCAATATCACTTCGATGGGTCATTAATGAAGTAATATTCCGATCACTAAGGTGAAATACCCTTTCAATAATTTCTTGTTCAGCTTCTTCAATGGTTCCTTGTTCTGTGCCCTCGCTGATGATGGCTTTAATTTCTTCTTCTGTTACTTGATTGTCGTTGGCTTTAATGCGCAGCATACGTACAATAATGGTAGATGATTTAGAGAGCAACCAGATAAAAGGAAAAGTGATAATACTGGCGAAGCGCATCATACCAGCAACAGATTTGGCAATACCTTCGGGATTACTTAATCCAATTCTTTTAGGCACTAATTCACCCAAAACAAGCGATAAATAAGTAATAATAATTACAATAATGGTAGTAGCGATGGTGCTACTATATGCAGCAATAAAGCTGAATTGGCTTAACCACAAAGCCAAGGGTTCTTTAAACGTATCCCCAGAAAAAATACCCGTTAAAATACCAATCAGGGTGATGCCAATTTGAACAGTCGATAAAAATGTGTCGGGATGATTGGCGAGTAAAAGTGCTTTTGCAGCGTCTTGATCACCTTTAGCGGCTTGTGCTTCTAAACGAGCTTTGCGAGCAGATACTAGGGCTATTTCAGCCATTGAGAAAAGTCCGTTCAATAATATTAGAAAAAGTATTAGGAAAACTTCCATGATTAAAGTAAAATTAGGAAAAAAACAAGTGCCACCCTGTAGTATTCTTTAACGCTTAATTCTATTCTGGTGCTAACTTGCCAAGTAGGCGATGAAAACCATTTGCGGTGATAAATCCAATGCTCACCCCAAGTAAGGCTCCCATTAAAATATCAAGTGGATAATGAACCCCAACATATACTTGACCATAAGCGATGGTAGCTGCCCATACCAGCAGCACATATTTCCATTTACCAATTAAGAATCCCAACGTTTTATACACAAAAACAGCAAAAGCAAAATGGTTAGTCGCATGTGAAGAAGTAAAACTAAAGCCTCCAGAACAACCATTGAGCAGCAAACGAACCTGATTAGCCAACAGGGGCTCATTACAAGGCCGCAATCGCTCAAAAAACGGTTTAATTAAATGACTGCTTACTTGATCAGAAAAGGTGATGGTTAGTAAGGCAAATAAAATCCATCCAAGTGCTTTGCTTTTAAAATTTTGAAGCATGAAAACAACTAGGAATAAATAAAGTGGCAGCCATGCATTGCCTTCACGCCACCATGGATACATAGCATCTAGGAATGGAGAAGTATGTACCGTATTAATTTGTAGAAAAAGCTGGGTATCCCATTCATTGAGCCATTGCCAGCATTTTTGTAAAAAATTTAAATACAAGATTATTAAAATCATTCTACAAAATAAATACAATTAATACTATTCTTCCCATTTTTTGGTGATATGCTTGCCAACTCCTAAAACCCCTATAATATATATCTCTATCTCTTATATCAGCTCGTTTTCGCGCAATATTCTAGCCAATATTGCGTTGTAACTAAATATACATTTTAAGCATCGAAAAATGAAAAATAACCATTTTTTAATACTCCTCACCCTTACTGTTGCAATTAGTGCTTGTAAAAAGGAAGTGGACAAACCTATAGAATCTCTCAGCAATAGCACTTCCACCAACCCACTAATTGGTGGAACTTCCGTTGTTTTTAAAGATACGGTTTTTGTAAAAGATGGTGAAGTTACCATCACTTTTAGTAAATCCAATGCTTGCTTTCCCAGCAATGAAATTTTTTCTTTTACTGCCACAGCCCCTGGCATTCCTACCAATGCAAAATTTGTGTGGGACTTTGGTGATGGAAAATCTCTTACCGGAACTACCGTTAGAAATATGTACATAAAACCAGCTACTTACACAGTTATACTTCAAATTAAAAGCGAAGCCGACGCGCTGCTACAAAAAGCCTCTATTTCTTTCAAAGCACTTGGGCAACAAGTAAGCCCCACTGCTGTATTTTCAAGTGCTTTATCAGATATTAATTACCTTAATAATATGAGTTTTACCAGTCGCTCTACCGTACCCACGGGCACAATTGTGGAGCATCTTTGGGACTGGGCTGATGGAACTACCAGCACCACATCAAACGCTTTTATGCCCAAAAATTTCCCGCTGGTTGCAGAAGACAAAACCTATCCTGTTAAACTCATTGTTTCAGCTAACTCGGGCTGCAAAGACACTGCAACCGTAAATGTTTTTGTACCCGCATCTTATTCCATTAGTGGTAATTTTACTGCGGAGCAGTTTGATGGCTGTACCAACGAATATTTTATTTTTACCCCTACAGCAACAGGTGTTCCTGCTGGTGCAGTTTATACTTGGGACTTTGCTGATGCAACGGGACTAGTAACGGGCAATCCCGTTAAAAAACAATTCACTTATCAGAACGATTATGATGTTAAAATGACCATCACACTCAAAGGCAAAATCATTTATCAAACCCATAAACCAGTTAAAGTTTTTGGCCAAAACATCAAACCAAAAGCTTTGATGTTAAAAAATATAGTACGCTCTACTCCTACCGCAGAAAAATGGGCATTTTACAGTCAGTCAAATATTCCCCATGGCTTTCTTACCGGATACAGATGGGAAATGCCTTTTAATAGAGTTGATGATAATTTCAACACGATTGTAGAGCAGGAATATATTAAAGCGGCAACACCCTCTAATTACACCATAAGATTTATTGTAACCAGTAATACTGGATGCAAAGACACTGCATTGGCTACTATTACTATACCTGCTAAATAAGCAGAAAAATGAAAAAAAACTTTGCTTTATATTTTTTTATCGCCTTGCTTTTTTGCCTCTGGGCTTGCAAGAAAGATACAGTTGTGGCTGAAACCAATTTAATTCAAATTGATTCTGCCACTCTACAGAAGGGTGCAGTAATCACGATTTCAAGAGATACTACCACAGTTAGTCTCGGTAATGTGCAAGCAAAATTCAGTCAAACAAGCACCTGTTTTCCAGGCAAAGAAATATTTAGTTTTACCGCTTCGGGTGTAAATCTTCCTAGTGGTGGATATTACCATTGGAGTTTTGGGGATGGTAATATGGCTGACGGGAATTCGGTCTCTTATTCCTACCAAGCACCTGGGTCTTTTGTGGTTACACTAGAAGTAATGTTAAATAGCAATAATATACTCGCAAAAATGATTTTCCCTATTAAAGCTAAGGGGCAACAAACCAAGCCCGAAGCTTCCTTTTCTTTTAAAAGTGATTTCCCCAATAACCTTAACTATATTACTTTTAACAGCAGTTCCTCAGTAAATCATAGTGATATAATTCAATACAAATATGAGTGGGGAGATGGAAGTACGCTGGTCTCCTCTATTGGATTAATAAGACATGAATTTCCAAAGAAAATAAATGATACAACCTATCCTGTAAAACTTACCATTACCACCAATACAGGTTGCAGTGATGATACCATAATGCCCGTGTTAATTCCGGGCACTTACCATATTAAAGGTGGATTTAGAGCTGTTGTATATGAAGCTTGTACCAATGAAAATTTTGTATTTACCGCCGAAGCGGAAAATGTTCCCACTGGTTCGGTTTATGAGTGGGACTTTTCTGATGGCAAAGGGGTGAAATTAGGCAATCCAGTACAGTATATATATCAATATCCAAATGATTATGATGTGATTATGGCCATTAAATTGAATGGGAGGGAAATATATAGAACCAATAAATTAGTGAACTCCAAAGGTATCAACCCAAAACCCAAAGCAGCTTTTGAAGAAACGCTGGTATGGGATTATCCCAATACCCAACGATGGTCTTTCAATAGCAAGTCTACTATTGCCACAAGTACTATTGATTCCTATAGATGGAATTTTGGCAACGGAAATACAAACAATGAGTTCAATAGTTTTATTGAAACTGTTTTCAATAAAACAAATACCGCACAACAATTCAAAGTACAATTAATTGTAACAGGGAATGGTTGTGCGGATACTACAAGTAAGCTAATAGCTATACCAAAAATGTAAATCTAATAATTTATCAAGCATCCCAAATCTCATCCTTTCCTTCCAACCAAAGCTTTACCGATTCTGTGGTAACAGATTTGGGTCGTTCTAATGGAAAGCTCAGAGCCCTGTCCCAACAGAGGCTTGAAAGTACTCCAAGGGCGCGACTCACCGCAAATAATACTGTATAAAACTCGTATTCTACAAAGCCATAATGCACCAATAAAGCCCCGCTATGCGCATCCACATTGGGCCAAGGATTTTTAACTTTTCCTAAGGATTGTAAAATGGGAGGTACGGTTTCATAGATTTTCCAGACCGTATTTACCAACTTATCATCAGGCATATGTTTTTTACCAAATTCCATTTGAGCTTCAAAACGAGGATCTGTTTTACGCAATACAGCGTGACCATAACCTGGCACTACTTTTCCAGAAGAAAGTGTGTCAAGCACATATTGAGCAATTTGATCTTTTGAAGGATCATCCGTACCCAATTTCTCTTGCATTTCAAAAATCCATTTAATTACTTCTTGATTGGCAAGACCGTGTAAAGGGCCCGCTAGTCCATTCATACCAGCCGCATAACTTAGAAAAGGATCGCTGAGAGCTGAACCTACTAGGTGGGTAGTATGGGCAGACACGTTACCGCCTTCATGGTCAGCATGTATAGTCATGTACAAACGCATGAGCTCCATAAAACTTTCGTCATCATACCCCATCATATGGGCGAAATTTCCGGCCCAATCTAACAATCCATTTGGCTGAATATGTTCATTGTTCTTATATTTTCTACGATAGATATAAGCAGCAATTCGAGGGAGACGAGCAATCAAATCCATTGAATCATCATAGATAGGACTCCAATATTCTTTCTTACTAACGCCTTTAGCGTATGCTTTTGCGAAATTACTTTCAGTTTGCAATGCCATAACTCCCACTACAAACATGGTCATTGGATGGGTGGTAATGGGCAATGCATCTATGGTTGCGAATACATGATTTGGCACGTGACTTCTTCGTTGCCAAACACTGGTAATATGATTCACTTCTTCTTCAGTAGGTAATTCACCCACCAACATCAGGTGAAATAAGCCCTCTGGCAGGGGCTCGCCTCCAACTTGAGCCTTGGGTAATTTTTGTTGTAATTCAGGAATAGAATACCCTCTAAAGCGAATACCCTCTTGGGCATCAAGCAGGCTGGTCTCCGTTACCAGTCCCGTTATTCCCCGCATTCCTTGATATACCTGCGCCAATGTTACTTCTCCAATTTTTTTATTCCCATGCTGTTTAAGCATTTCTTTAATTTCAATATTTGAAGCATCAGCTTTAGCCTTAAACCTGTCTTTAATAATTCCCATGAAAATAATATTTAATATTGGGTGGTTTGTTCAATTACTGAAGCAGATTTTCTATTTCAGGTGCTAAAGATAATCGAAGTTGCATCCATAACAAAATTCAAGCCATTCTGTTCTGTGTTAAAATTTATTTGGGCGCTTTTTTGTACAAATGAGCAATTACAAACAAAAAAATGAAATTAGGTATCCAAGCAGCTAATATTGGGTGAAGATTCCCCTTGGTAGAGAAAATGGTAGAAAATCTATCTGTAATAATGAAGAGTGCCGCTATAACAAATCCAATAGCGAGGTGCACACCGCTTCCACCCCGAACCTTCCTTCCTGCTATAATAGCACCAATAATAGTGAGCAAAACTACGGTAATACAGGTTGCATCCCTTCGATAACGCTCCACTTTTAGGCTATTTAAACCTTCCGAGCCCCTTAATTCTTCCAGTTCAATAAATCTTTTTAGCTGAGGAGTTGTTAATTTATCTTTTGTGTATTTATCTTTTGTTAAGTCGTATGGCTTAAAGTTGAAATTCATTTGTCTGGTAAATGCAAGCACAACCGATTCGCCCATTGGATATAGTTTCCTGTCCAATAGTATGTCTAGCTTCCATTTTTTAGTAGCAGTATCCCAAAGTATGGTTTCGGCCCTAAGATTTTCTGTAACGCTATTGTTTTTAATGGTATACATAAACACAGGGCCACCCCTTTTGGTAGTAGTATCATAAAAGTGAATACCCGCATATGTGAACGAGTCAATACGGAGATAAATATTGCTGGAATTGCCAAGTAGTGTATTATAGCTTGAATTGGCATCTATATATTTTGCTTCGAAATTACCTCGAACAACATTGGCATTGGGAACCACATACTGATTGGCAAACCATAGTAAAATTGCCAAGAAAATACCCCCAACCCAGTAAGGTCTTAACCATCTAGCATAACTGGTTCCACCAGCAAGAATGGCAATTATTTCACTATTACCGGCCATTTTAGAGGTAAAAAAAATGACCGCGATAAACACAAATAAAGGAAATAATAACGCTAATATATGCGGCACAAATCCTGCATAATAATCTAAAATAATATGCCGAAATCCAAGTCCCGACTTTACAAAATCATCCGTTTTTTCACTAATATCTACCACTACTGCAATCACGGTAAACAAAAAAATGGCAAAGAAAAAAGTAGTGAGAAATTTTTTAAGAATATACCAGTCAAGCTTTTGCATCATATCAAAGATAGAAAAAATACATCCATAAAAATGGATGTACAATTTTAGGTTTCAGTAGGTAACAGATTAATAACTGTTGCAAAGTAATATGAATTGTTTTTGAACCCTCTCTTTGGTATCAACGTGTATAAAAAAATAAAGATGGTACAATTATCCCCAAATTAATTGCGGGTTATCTTTGCTAAAAATTGGGCTTTTACTACAACCTTTGTTTAATTAATTCAAGCGTATCCAATTTCCAATTGTAATACGTTCCTGCCAAGATATTACGCCTTGCTTCTTTCACCAACCATAAATAGAAAGATAGATTATGTATACTTGCTAGTTCCAAGGCTAGAATTTCGCCAGCTATAAAAAGGTGCCTTAAATAGGCTTTTGAGTAGTACTGACTCATTTCGGAGGGAAGGCCAGGATCAATACAGGAAAAATCCTTTGCCCATTTTTTATTCCGAATATTTATAACGCCTTGCGTAGTAAATAACATCCCATTTCTGCCATTACGTGTTGGCATCACACAATCAAACATATCAATACCCAAATCAATACATTCCAGCAGGTTCCAAGGCGTTCCAACACCCATTAAATAGCGTGGCTTATTGGTCGGCAAGTTCTCCGCACACAGCGCCGTAAACTCATACATCATATTTTCTGGCTCACCCACACTTAAGCCTCCAATGGCATTCCCTACTGCATTTTTGCTGGCAATATATTCACAGGATGCTTTGCGCAGATCTTTATAAGTGCTACCTTGCACAATGGGAAATAAATTTTGTGTGTACCCATATTTATCGGGTGTTTCATTTAAGCGAGTAAAACACCTATCCAGCCAACGATGGGTTAGATCCATACTTTTTTTGGCATAAGTATAATCACTTGGATAAGGGGGACACTCATCAAAAGCCATGATGATATCTGCACCAATACTGCGTTGAATATCCATTACATATTCTGGAGAAAACAAGTGCTTACTTCCGTCTATATGCGATTGAAATACCACGCCCTCCTCCTTTATTTTTCTATTAGAAGCCAGTGAAAACACTTGGTATCCGCCGCTATCTGTAAGTATAGGCAGATCCCATCCATTGAATTTGTGCAATCCCCCAGCAGCTTCCAGCACTTCCGTTCCGGGGCGCAGGTATAAGTGATAAGTATTCCCTAAAATAATTTGAGCCTGAACATCAAACTTAAGTTGCTGCTGTGTAACCGCTTTAACACTACCCACCGTACCCACGGGCATGAAAATAGGCGTTTCAATGATGCCATGATCTGTAGTAATAATTCCTGCTCGTGCAGCTTGATTGCTGTTAGAATTAGAGCGCGTAAAATGAAGTGCAGCCATTGGGCAAAAGTAACACTAAAGAGATAACCATAAACTTCCTTCAATCAAACCCCTTATTTTTGTAAGATGATCATCTCTCCTATTGTTTGGATAATCTGTTTCGGACTTTTTTGTACCGTTATTGTATTCCAGTTATTCTATTATCTCTATTTTTTTAGAAAACTGGCTGTGTATAAGCCATATCCTAAGTCACAATCGGTACAACATCCAGTTTCGGTGGTAATTTGCGCCAGAGATGAAGCCCAGAATCTGGTAAAAAATTTACCTGGCATATTGGTACAAGATTATACTACCACCCATGAAGTAGTGCTGGTAAACGACAATTCAACCGATGAGAGCAAATATGTGATTGATGAGTTTAAGCGTTCTTTTAAGAACCTGAATATGGTAGAACTTACCCAAGAAGCCAAAATGATTACTGGCAAAAAATTCCCCTTATCTATGGGCATTAAAAGTGCCAAATACGAAATTGTATTACTCACAGATGCCGATTGCGTTCCCGCTTCCGAACACTGGATCCGTAAAATGCAAAACGCTTATCAGGATGAAACGGAGATTGTTTTAGGGTATGGTGCTTACCATAAAAAGAAAGGTATTTTGAATAAATTAATCAGATTCGAAACCTTCCATACCGCACTTCAGTATCTTTCTTATGCGCTGGCAGGCATGACTTATATGGGTGTTGGAAGAAATTTAAGTTATAAGAAAAACTTATTTTTTAAGAATAAAGGCTTTTCATCAATCAACCAAATTCCAAGTGGTGATGACGACTTATTTATCAACCAAGTAGCTACTAATTGTAATACTGTAATAGAAATTGATCCAGATACTTTTACCCTGAGTGAACCAAAAGCAAGCTGGAACGAATGGATGGCACAAAAATATCGGCACTATTCCACTGGAAAATATTACAAGCCGATGCATAAATTTTTATTAGGTGGATATTCATTTTCACTTTTCTTAGTCTACCCCCTTTTTATTTTATCTATCCTATTTTTTAACTGGCAATTGGCCATCATATTATTCTCAATTCGCTTTATTGCACAGGCATGGACTTATTTTAAAGTCATGAAAAAACTGGGCGAAAGTGATCTCTTTCCTTGGTTTTTATTATTGGATATCTGGATGTTTTTTTACTATTTATTTACTATACCCGCTATATGGAAAGCACCCCGCAAAAACTGGAATTAATTGTTAAATACTTTGCCGACTTCTCCGAGCTGCAATTAAAGCAGCTTGCATTACTCGATCCACTCTATACAGAATGGAATGCAAAAATTAATGTGATCTCCCGAAAAGATATAGATGCAATTTATCTACACCATATTTTACATTCCCTAAGTATTGCCGCAATTGTGGACTTTGAAAAAGGAACCAATGTCATTGATATTGGCTGTGGTGGCGGTTTTCCGGGCATTCCTCTAGCCATCTTTTTTCCAGATGTTAAATTTCATTTGGTGGATAGTATTGCAAAAAAATTAAAAGTAGTAGAAGCCGTTTGTGAAGGTGCTGGCATTCTAAATATTACCACGCAACAGACTCGAGCCGAAGATATTAAAAATAGAAAATTTGACTATGCCATTTCTAGGGCTGTAGCCCCGCTTAAAGACTTGTTGAAATGGAGTATGCCCTTATTGAAAAAGCAAGCGGGAAATGCTTCTGGCCCCGATTCTATTCGAAATGGATTGATCTCTTTAAAAGGCGGTGATCTTGCACAGGAAATTTTTGAAAGTGGCGCACGTCCTAAGATGATGCCCATTCGTAAAATATTTCCAGAAGAATATTTTGAAGAAAAATACATCCTACACGTAGCACGTTAACAATGATCAACGGTAAACGGTCTAATCTGGTATAACCAATTTATTATTCGACCTATTCACATCGGCCATCCGCATGCTTGGATCTATGTCAATAGATTTAAGATCTTTAACAGCCCTCAATGTTGTAAAAATATAGTCAGGGTGCGTCCATCTCCAAGCAGCATGAACTGTTAAGGGTATTGTATTTTCAGCCGGCTTCACCCCATACATCAGATTCAACGGAATAGTATGCAGTTCCTGTGTTCCATCTTTAAAGGTAAGCAGCACATCAATTGGCATTGGCATTTTTCCAATTCGCTTTATTGTAATGCCCGTTTTACCATCTGATATTGCAATATCTCCTACACTATAATCGATTGTTTTGGTAGTATTAATCCAATATTCTTTGTACCAGTCAAGTTCCATCCCACTTTCTTTCTCGGCAACACGAATAAAATCATTCGGATTGGGATGTTTGAACTTCCATGTATTGTAATAACTGAGCAGTATTTTATCCCTAATACTATCCCCTACTATATAGCCTAATTGTGTAATAAATACGGCACCCTTACTATATGCTGCGGTACTGTATGCATAATTGGTATTGAAATGATCTGCATGGGTACTAGCAGGTTCTTCGTATCCACTCTTTGCTAACGAAAAATAACTTTTGTAAGAAGCTTCATGCCAGAAACCAGGTTGATTTCTCAATATTGCCATCACCCTTGTACTTGAATAATCGGTGAACCCTTCATCCATCCAAGGATATAAAGCTTCATTGGTTCCCAACATCATCTGGTACCAACTGTGCATCCATTCATGAATGGCCGTACCAATACTGGCCGATCTAATTAGGGTACCCATCGGATATTCCATTCCCCCATCACCACCTTGAATAAAAGTATAAGTCTTGTATGGATAAGCTCCAAACGATTTTGAGATCAAAGGATAAGCCATGGCACAGGTATCTGCCATTTTTTGCCAACGATTTTCTAAGGAATCTACTTGCTTGTACACAATTCTAAGTAAAGGTCCTTTATCTGTTTTTCTGGTAATCATTTTATAGGTTGGATCTGCAGCCCACATAAAATCGTGCACGTTATTAGCCTGCCATTTCCAGGTAAGCATATCGCCAATAACTGCTTTTGGTATTGTACCTGATTGCTCATACCCAAAACCGACCTCCTGAGCATTTAACAAATCACCACCGGCTGCAACCATATAATTTTTATCGATGGTAATATTCACCTCATAATCGCCCCAAACACCATAGAATTCCCTTGCTATATAGGGATTGGCATTCCATCCTTGATAATCATATTCCACCATTTTAGGATACCACTGGCTCATACTATAACGAATGCCTTCCTTATTGTCTCTCCCACTCCTGCGCACTTGTAATGGCACTTGTGCCTCAAAAACAATATCAATAATTGTTTTTGATTTGGGCAGAATGGGCTTACTCAACACCACTTCTAAAATAGTCTCTTGTTCTTTTAATAACTGGGCTACGCCATTTATTTGGACTGATTTTACGCGTTGGTAACCTATCTCATCTGGTGTTAATTTACCAATTCTATCTTTCACACGTGCATCCCAATCGAGTCCATCATTATTCCTTCTTGGATCAGCCAACACGGTCTTCCCCATCTCTTTACTGCGAATATCCATACTGCTATTGGGCTGAAATGCATTCCAATACAAGTGCAAGAAAATACGCTTCAAAGTGTCGGGTGATTGATTAAAATACTCCAGCTTTTCTGTCCCGCTAAACCGATTGGTTTGTACATCTAGTTTCACATCTATCGTATACTTTATTTTTTGTTGCCAACGATCAGGCTGAGCTGATAGTGTGGTAATTAATAAGCAAAATAGGCTGCCTATAGTTATTATTTTCTTCATAGATTGATCTTATAATTTAGAAATAATATTTTTTATAACCCAAGTAGTTGTGGAGCAGATCAACTTGTTATTGTTTTCCTCCAACTACAATAACAAGTTCCCCCTTTACTGTTTTTAATTTAAAATAAGTAGCTAGTTCTTGTAAAGTACCCTGCTTATTTTCTTCAAACATTTTGGTAAGTTCCCTACTTACAGAACAAGGTCTGTCGACACCAAAATAAATGGAAAATTCTTCCAGTGTTTTTACCAGTCGCATCGGGCTCTCATAAAACACCATGGTTCTTTCCTCTTCTGCCAATTTTTTCAAGAGGGTTTGGCGGCCTTTTTTAGGTGGCAAAAAGCCTTCAAATACAAAGCGATTGGTGGGAATACCACTGTTTACAAGTGCGGGGATAAACGCCACTGCACCTGGCAATGAGACAATTTTAATAGCCCGCTGTATACAAGTTCGAACCAATAAAAATGCAGGATCAGAAATACCAGGTGTACCTGCATCGGTAATTAGTGCCATTGTTTTACCAGCACTTAATTGATCAGCTATATGATCTACAATTTTATGCTCATTGTGTTGATGATAGGGCGATAGTGGCTTTTCTATCTCATAATGCTTGAGCAACTTAGAAGAAGTTCTGGTGTCTTCACATAGAATTAGGTCTACTGATTTTAGCACTTCAATAGCTCGAAGCGTAATATCTTTCAAATTACCAATAGGTGTGGGAACTAGATAAAGCAAATTAATCAATTATAGCAATCTCAAAAAATTCCATCACTTGGTTGGCCAACAATTGTTTACTAGCATTTTCAGCAATTGTTTTTGCTTCTTCCGCACTGGCAGCTTCTATGGCAAGGGTGATATGCTTTCCAACCCTTACGTCTTCAATGGCATGAATGCCCAAATTACCCAATCCTCCCAACACGGCTTTCCCCTGTGGATCTAAAAGATTTTTTAAAGGCATTATATTAATGGCGACTGTATACTTCATATTTTTCATTTAAAATTGCTTCAAGTAAATTATAACTGTTCTGTTTGCTTGTTAAAAAGCAAAGATAGAATTACATAGGTAAAAAAACCGACTGAAATTGACAACCAGCCAAATATTAGGGCAATCACAACAGAAACGGTTAAAATAATGAGAAAAGGGAGGGCTTTTTTGAAGCTCAGTCCATTAAATTTCAATGCCAGCATGGGTAGCGTAGAAATCATACCATAACTAACAACCAGTATAAGCGCATACCAGATCCATTTATTCATGAATAAGTTTATTACCCATTCCTCTTGAGCGTACCAATATGCCAAGGGTAAGGAAGCAATAAAAATGCCGATAGCAGGTATTGGAATTCCTTTAAACCCGAACTGCTGTGATTTATCAAGGTTGAAGCGAGCAAGCCTGTAAGCACCTGCACAAGGAATAAGCAATGCCGGCAATAACCACAGCGTGCTGATATCTAAACCACCAGCTTCTTGAGAGAAACAAAATCTTAAAAATTGCAACACAATAAAACCGGGTGCCACGCCAAAACTCACCAAATCGGCTAAAGAATCTAATTGCTTACCTAATTCAGAAGGAAGTTTCATCCATCTAGCTACAAAACCATCTAAAAAATCTACTGCTGCGGCAGCAAAAATACACCAACTGGCAAGTACCATTCTTTCGGGAAGCACCACTAGATTATCACCTTCTATGCTAACAGTTAAACTTAGTCCCGGTTGTAGAATATACAGCACCGCTAAACAGCCTAGAAAAAGGTTAAGTAGGGTAAATAAATTAGGTATCTGTTTTTTCATTATTCTATTTTATGATTTCTTCAGAGTCTAGCGTTTCTTCATCAAAGATTCAATTTCTTCTACAGTAATAGGAATATTTTTCATTAAATCTATATTGCCATTCTTGGTAATCCAAACATTATTTTCTATTCGGATACCCATTTTTTCTTCTTCAATATAAATACCGGGCTCAATAGTGAGCAGCATACCTGCACGAATGGGTTCATTGCGGGTGCCAAGATCGTGCACATCAATGCCCAAATGATGTGAAATACCGTGGTATAAGTATTTGCGATAAGCGGGATTATTGTTGTCCTCATTTTTAATATCAGACTTATTCAGCAGCCCTATTTTCTGGAATTGCTGGTTGGCTTCGGCTCCTACTTTATCGGTATAATCAACAATAGAAATGCCTGGTTTTAAAATTGATTTTGCATAATTGTGTAGATGAAGGCAGGCATTGTAAACAGATTTTTGTCGCTTGGTAAATTTACCATTAACGGGAACGGTTCTGGTTAAATCAGCACAGTATCCTCCATACTCTGCTCCAAAATCCATCAGCATCAAATCTCCATCTTCACATACCGCATTATTAGCAATATAATGAAGGGTGCGGGCATTGTCTCCACTGGCAATAATACTTGCATAAGCGGGGCCAGTAGCGCGATTACTTAAAAAACTATGCCATATTTCTGCCTCAATTTCAAATTCATTTACACCAGGTTTGATGAATTGCAACAAACGCTTGAAAGTAATATCGGTTATATCAATAGCTTTTTGAACAACAGCAATTTCTGCTTTTGTTTTAATAGATCTCAGATCCTTCATAATTTTTGCTGCACGTTGAAATGAATGCAATGGATAACTGGCTTTCATTTCATCTATAAAGCGGTAATCTCGGGTTCTTACAGCAGATGCTTTTCTATCATTCTCATTGCTGTTTAAATAAATATGCTCTGCGAGGTGAATCCATCCCTGCATGAGAGCAGCTACACTATCCAGCCAAATGATGGTAGCAATACCAGAAATGGATTGGGCTTCGGCGGCACGCAATCTTTTACCATCCCATTTTTCTTTCAGCGCATTGGGTTTAACCAATACCAATACTTCACGATATTTAGGATCGGGACAATCAGGGAATAATACCACCATTGAATCTTCTTGTACAATGCCACTTAACCAAAACAAATCGCTGTTTTGCTTAAACCCATGCAAAGCATCGCCATTACTAGGCCACTCATCATTACTCACAAAAATGGCAATACTATTGGGTAACATTTTTTGGACAAACCTTTTTCTATTCTGGGTGAATAAGGTAGAATCTAGTGGTAAGTATTTCATGTGTTAATATTAATTGTTTTTATGAACTTGTTATCCCGCCATTCCGTTTATAAATGTCTCTACAAAATCCATTATGCGTTTTAATATTCTGTCGCCTAATTTTTTGCGTTGAAGTAAACTTGGTTTTTCACCGTCTATGAGTTCTAATACTTCGTCTCTCAATGGTTGCCTTTCCGCAAATAAGTAGTCTTCAATTAATTTTTCTGTCTTGTCTGGTGAAAGGCTTTCTTCTGTCACCAATTTAGAAAATGCTTTTTGTTGTTCTTCGTTCCAATATTTGTCAAACGCTGGTGCAACTTCGTCTGTGTCCACAATAACTGGCAAATTCTCTTGAATAAATTTCTCTATCAATTCTCGTTTGCTTCGCAAAGTCGTTTCGGTGCTTAACAAGTTGAAAATTTCCTGCTCCGCTTTGGTCGTGTCTTTTTGTGCTTGTGCTTTGAGTTTGATTAAAAGCTGAATGATATAAGCAACATTTATTTCGTCTCGGTGGATTAATTCCAATTCAAAATCCACATCTTCCAATATAGAAACTTTTTCTTTTTGGTGGTTGCTTTTTACTTTATCGTAAAGGTCAAGATACTTGCTTTTAAAATCTTCAAATTGTTGCTCGGTCATTTTTAAGTCAGCCCATTTGAAGTCTGAAAATGCTGTGAGAATATTTTTTATTCTCATTAAATCTCTGAACGATTTTATAAATTCTAATTCATCATCTTCGGTTTCTAAATCATCAACATTGTCTGTGGTTGGCGTTAAGGCAATTAAATGCTCAAAGGCTTCATCAAATTTGGCTGTGTAGTCTTCATAAGGTTTCATTATGATTACTTCAATAGCTTCTTTGTTGCTAAATAAAGTAATGGCTTCGTCTGTTCGGCTTTTCAGGTTGCGGAACGCAACAATATTGCCTTGACTTTTCTGCTCGTTTAATATCCTGTTTGTTCGGCTGTATGCTTGAATAAGTCCATGATACCTCAAATTCTTGTCCACATACATTGTGTTCAATGTAGGGCTGTCAAACCCCGTAAGGAACATATTTACAACTACTAAAATATCAATTTTACGTTCCTTTACTTTCTTTGAAATGTCGTTGTAATAGTTGTAAAAACTTTGGCTGTCTTTAATGCTATTACTTTCATTAAACATCTTACTATAATCTTCAACGTATTCGGCTAACTTGTCTCTGCTGTGAAGATTTACTTTGTATTCTGGTGCAAGTTCTGCCACTACATTCAAATCAACATTATCAAAATCAGTTTCAAAGTTTATGAAGCCGTTTGCATCTGCATCATCTTCATTTGCTCCGTAACTGAAAATAGTGGCAATGTTCAAATTGTGTAATCCTTCCGCCTTTTTCTTTTTGAATAAATCAACGTATTTGATAAGCGTAGGAACATTATTAATACAAAACATAGCCGTAAATTCTCGGCTATGGGTTTTGCGATTGTGATGTGCAATAATGTAATCCGTTATTTTTTCTAAACGGGTTTCATCTTCCATCAACTCTTTGGTGTCAATGTCTTCTACTTCAATATCAATATTGGTTTCTCGTCCGTCTTTGTGTTTGTATCTTCCAACATATTCAACAGCAAACTTTAAAACATTTTCGTCTTTGATTGCATCTGTAATTACATATTTGTGCAAACAGTCTTCAAACAAATCTTTGGTGGTTCGCTTGCCGTGTTCGTTTTTGGCAGCATTATCTTTAAATATTGGAGTGCCAGTAAAACCAAACAACTGAGCATTATTAAAAAACTCCTTTATTCTTTTGTGTGTATCTCCAAATTGGCTTCTATGGCATTCGTCAAAAATGAAAATGATACGCTTGTCTTTCAAGTCAGCCATTTTTGCCTCATACTTCAATTTGCTAATGGCGGTGTTTAGCTTTTGAATAGTAGTTACAATGAGTTTGGAGTTTTTAGCTTCTCCTTTTTTGTCAACGTATGTTCCTGTAAATTGCTTTACTAAGTTTTGTGTATTGTCTGTGCCGTCAATACATCCTTCTTGGAAGCTGTTAAACTCTTTGGTGGTTTGGTAATCCAAATCTTTTCTGTCCACCACAAAAACAACTTTGTGAACTTGTGGCAAAGCCATTAAAATCTGACTGGCTTTGAAACTGGTTAGGGTTTTGCCCGAACCTGTGGTATGCCATATATAACCGTTCTTGGTGGAATTCTTTACTCTTTCAATTAATGCTTCAACTGCATAAAATTGATACGGACGAAGCACCATTGGAATTTTATAGGCTTCATTCAGTACAATGTATTTGCATATCATTTTACTTAAATGACAAGGCTCTAAAAAAGTATCGGTAAAGCCATTCAGAATATTGGAAAGTCTTTTGTTTTCAACGTCTGTCCAAAAGAAAGTTTGTTTGAAACTTTGGTTTCTATTGTTGGCGTAATACTTTGTATTTACTCCGTTGCTGATAATGAAAATTTGCACATACTGAAATAAACCGTATCCTGCACCGAAAGAATGTCGATGATTACGATTGATTTGATTGAAAGCCTCTTTGAGTTCCAAGCCTCTTCGTTTCAATTCTATTTGAACCAAAGGCATACCGTTTATGAGAATGGTTACATCATATCGGTTTTTGTATTTACCTTCTTGACTTACTTGGTTGGTAACTTGATATTGATTTTGACACCAATGTTCTGTATTAAGAAATTCAAAATAAAGGTTGTCGCCATTATCCCGAACAAGATGTTGCTTTTGGCGAAGCATTTTTGATTTTTCAAAAACAGAGCCTTTGCTCAACAAGTTTAAAATCTTCTCAAACTCTGTTTTGGTAAGTTGTTCACTTCCTGTTTTGGTGAGTGCTGATTGATTGTGTTTTTCTAATTGCCCTTTCAAGTTGAGCAATAAATCTTTTTCGCTATTGATAACAATATAGCCGTAACCCAATTTTTGTAACTGGACAATGAGTTGTTCCTCTAATATTTGTTCGGATTGTCTACTCATATTATTTCAATTTTTTGCTCCATAGGAGCATTCTGTTTGTAGCATTGATGGTTAAGGTGTTCTTAAAAGCTCCGTAGGAGCGACCTGTATCATTCTATCCATTCAAACAGATATTTTTCATCAAATTCAATTTCAAATCTATGAAGAAAGTCAAGGTATTCTTCTTTAAAGGTTTGTTTTTTGTGATGCTCTTCCTGATTTAAAATATATTTACAAATATTATCTATTTGGCTTTTTGAATAAGAAAAAGCTCCAAAGCCTTCTTGCCAATTAAATTTGCCATTTATCCATTGGTTGTCATTTATAAATTTAGAAGAACCTGCTTTAATATCTCTAACCAAATCTGAAATAGCAATATTGGGTTGTAAGCCCACTAACAAATGGGTGTGGTCGGGCATTGCAAAAATTGACAGCATTTTTTGTTTTCTGTTTTGTACAATGCCTGTAATGTACTTATGCAATTCTTCTCTATTTTGCTTCGCAATTAGGTTTTGTCTGCCTTTTACGGCAAATACAATTTGAATATAAATTTGTGTGTAGGTATTTGGCATTTTATTTACAGGTTGCTCCTACGGAGCTATTTTAATGATTGTTATATCTTTTCTACAAACAGTTTGCCCCGATGGGGCAGGATTAATATTCATTAATTTCATCTCCACAAATGGTTTGCTCCGATGGGGCAGGATTAATATTCATTAATTTCATCTCCACAAATGGTTTGCTCCGATGGGGCAGGATTTTGTATCTACTTAGGATTGCTCCGTAGGAGCTTGCCGATTGTAGAAAATTAGTGGTTAAGTGCATTTGTAGCTCCGTAGGAGCGTTCTGTATTATCTTCATATTCTAACAAAACATTTTTTGTAATAGTCCTTTTTTCCATTGTTCGGTTTGGGTTA
>JAAFJB010000024.1 GCA_013297995.1 Chitinophagales bacterium
TACAATTTCCTCATCAAAAAACTGTGCTTCATCAATACCCACTACATCTACCCCCTGCGTCATGAGTAAAATGGTCTGGGAATTATCAATGGGCGTGGAGGTAATGGTATTTGCGTCGTGACTAACCACATCGTTTGCATCGTACCTAGTATCCAATGCAGGCTTGAATATTTCTACTTTAAGATTGGCAATTTTGGCACGTTTCAGTCGCCTTATCAGCTCTTCAGTCTTGCCACTGAACATACTCCCACAAACCACTTCAATCCACCCTCTGCGCTCACCCGAAAAATTTGGTTCTATAAACATGAACAATAAAATATAGGTTATGGCGTTTCATATAAATAATTTAACGCTCAATTGGTAATCCTCAAAAGTATTGCTTCCTATGGAAAGAGTGGGTACTTTAATCAATAAATTAAAAGAACAATACGATCAGCAGGTATGTGCTGATAAATTGGCATTTACGGTGCAACTGTTGTTGGCTGAATTACAATCGCTGCATTATAAAGCAGCAGTAACGGGTAAAGTATCTGTTGTAATGCCCAATATTAGTTTCAATTCGGTATCTGAAACCCCTGATGAAGCGGCCGCGGAAGCTTCAAAAGAAGCAAGGCCAGAAGAAACCAACTGGTTATTTACTACCAATATTGAAATACCAACTTTGGTGCACCAAGATAAAGTGGTAGTTCCGCAGCTTAATGATATGTTGACCAAACCTTTTGTTAATATCAACGAGCAACTGAAAGAACAAAAGACAGAAGTAGCTACCCTGTTAGATGATAGTCCAGTAAGGGATTTAAAAAAAGCAGTAAGTGTAAACGATCGCTACCTATTTGTAAATACACTTTTTAGGGGCGATGAAACCATGTATGAGCGAAGTATTAAGACCATTAATGGGTTTGCTATTTTTCCAGAAGCACAGTATTGGATTCAGCGAGAGCTAAAAGTAAAACTAGGCTGGATTGATAGCAATGAAACGGTTCAATTATTTGATCAATTAATTAAGAGACGATTTTCTTGAATATAGGTTAGTATTCGGTTGCTTGCTCCCTGTTTAGTTTTTACATAATCACCAGCAATTTTTCCCGCTTCGGTAATTATGGTTGTATTACTAAGTAAATCTTCCAGCAAATCTTTTATTTCTGAAGCATCCTTTGCAGTAAATGCCGCTTTGGCTTCAATCAATTCAATAGCTTCTCTGTATTTTTTATAAGTAGGTCCAAATACCAATGGAATGCCATATACAGCAGCTTCTAAGCTATTGTGAATGCCATCACTGGTGAAGCCACCGCCAATATAAGCAATGGTTGCATATTGGTAAAGAGAGCTCAGCATGCCCATATTATCTATTACAATGGTTTGCGAAGAAATAGTGTGGGGCGATGCTATAAAATTACTGTATCGAACGGCATTGGGATAAAGGGTTAAGCAATCTTGAATACGGGTATTGTTTATAGAATGAGGTGCTATAATGAATTTTATATTGGGATTTGAAATTGCAAAATATTGCAATGCTTTATCATCATCCGGCCAAGTGCTTCCCGCAACAATTACCCGTTGGTGATTGCAAAAAGCAAGGAGCTGTTCATCTGTTTTAGCCTGCTGTGCAATCTCTAATACACGGTCGAAACGAGTATCCCCCGAAATACTTGAATGCCCCTCGTATCCGATGGATTGAAGCAACTGGTAAGCCGATTGATCTTGCACAAAAAGATGGCTGAAATAGCCGAGCATATTTCGGTAAAAGCCACCGTAACTTTTAAAAAACACCTGATCTTTTCTAAAAACTCCCGATACCAGCAGCGTAGGGATTTTCTGTTCCTGTAATGTTTTTAAATAAAAATACCAGAATTCATATTTAATAAAAATTGCGAGGGAGGGACGAACTATTTTAATGAAAAGTGCAGCATTGCTTTTGCTGTCCATCGGCAGATAAAATACCCAATCTGCGATGGGATGATTTTTACGGACGGTATATCCCGAAGGCGAGAAAAAGCTAATCAATATTTTATGATTTGGAAAGGAAGTCTTTAGTTTCTCGGCCACAGGTAAGCCCTGTTCAAACTCTCCCAGTGAAGAGCAATGCATCCAAATAATGGGTTGCTTGTTTTTATTCAATGCCTTTTCCATTACACTGAATAAATCAATTCTACCACTTACCCAGAGACTTGCTTTTTTATTTACAAGTGAAATAACGCGAGCAATAATGGGGTAAAGCCAAATAAATAATTGATAGAGCCATTGCATGTACCACAAATGTACAGCAGGATTTTGCTTTTGGTACAGTAATCAGTCAATCTTTATAAGCTTTTTAGCCTAAATTTGCCCACTAGAAAAAACAAATTATGCGTTCCATTCAAATGGTAGATACCAAATCACAATACTTGGCAATCAAGCCTGCTATTGACGCAGCTATTCATGAGGTACTAGACAGTGCGGCTTATATTAATGGAAAGGCAGTGCAGGAATTTACATTGGCATTGGGTAATTATATGAAGGTAAAATATACCATCCCTTGTGCCAACGGTACAGATGCTTTGCAAATAGCCATGATGGCATTGGGTTTACAGCCGGGTGATGAAGTAATTACACCATCATTCACCTATATAGCTACTACAGAAGTGGTGGCTTTGCTAAAGCTTACCCCTGTATTTGTAGAAGTAGATCCCCAAACATTTTGCATTAGTGCTGAAGCCATTCGTAACGCCATAACGCCCCGTACCAAAGCCATTGTGCCAGTGCATTTATACGGCCATGCCGCTCCCATGGAAGCCATCATGCAGATTGCGCAAGAATTTAATTTGTATGTAATAGAAGACAATGCGCAGGCTATAGGTTGCGACTATCATTTTTCCGATGGAACAACGCAGAAAACGGGAACGATTGGTACGATTGGCACGACCAGCTTTTATCCTTCCAAAAATTTAGGTGCTTATGGCGATGGAGGTGCCATTTTTACCAACGATGAAATGCTGGCGCATAAAATGCGAATGATTGCCAATCACGGTCAGCAAAAAAGATATTACCACGAATTGGTGGGTTGTAATTCAAGGCTGGACTCGATTCAGGCGGCTATTCTCAATATTAAATTGGCCAAATTAGATGAATACAATCGGGCGAGGCAAGCGGTGGCTGCCTTTTATAATCAACAGTTTGCGGGGCATTCTAAGATTGTAACGCCTTTTGTGGCCGATTATAGCAGTCACGTTTATCACCAATATACATTGCAGTTAAACGGTGTGGATAGAGATGCGTTGGCCCAGTATTTGGGGGGAGTGAATATTCCGTCTATGATTTATTATCCCGTTCCCGGTCACTTACAGCCCATGTTTGCGTCGTTTAAATTGGAGCATTTGGATATGCCCGTGACTGATGCGCTTACTAATTCTGTAATTTCTTTGCCCATTCATACAGAAATGGATGAAGAACAATTAAATTACATTTGTTCTCATGTTCTCAATTTCCTAAATCAATAATAATATCTTATGAAAATTGCTGTAGTAGGTACAGGTTATGTTGGGCTGGTTACGGGTACTTGTTTTGCCGAGACGGGCAACAAAGTTACTTGTGTTGATATTGATCAATCAAAAGTGACCAAGTTATCGAATGGAGAAATTACCATTTATGAGCCGGGACTGGAAAAAATATTTCTTCGTAACCTAAAAGAAGGTCGCTTGGTGTTTACTACCAATCTTGCTGAAGGAGTAAAAGACGCAGAGATTATTTTTCTTGCCTTGCCAACACCACCTGGAGAAGGGGGTGCTGCAGATTTAAAGTATATATTGGGTGTTGCAAAAGATTTGGGGAAAATTCTGAGTGATTATAAAGTAATTGTAGATAAAAGTACGGTGCCAGTAGGTACTGCAGCAAAAGTGCATGCAGCCGTAGCTGAAAATTATAAGGGAGCATTTGATGTGGTAAGTAATCCTGAGTTTTTGCGTGAAGGAGTTGCGGTAGATGATTTTATGAAGCCTGATAGGGTGGTAGTAGGAACACAATCAGATAGAGCCAAAAAATTAATGTCAGAATTATACGCGCCCTTTGTACGCCAAGGTAATCCAGTGATTTTTATGGATGAAAAATCGGCTGAATTAACAAAGTATGCGGCCAATTCTTTTTTGGCTGCTAAAATTTCATTCATGAATGAGATTGCGCAGTTGTGCGAGCGAGTAGGAGCAGACGTAGATATGGTGAGAAGAGGTATTGGCAGTGATGAAAGAATTGGCAAGCGATTTTTATTTCCGGGTATAGGATATGGTGGAAGTTGTTTTCCAAAAGATGTGCAGGCATTGATTATGTCATCCGAAGAAGTGAATTATGATTTTAAAATATTAAAAGCAGTAGAAGAAGTAAATGAAGCGCAGAAGCTTCACCTAATACCCAAGATTACCAAGTATTTTAATGGAGATGTAAAGGGCAAACATTTTGCGTTATGGGGACTGGCATTTAAGCCCAATACCGATGATATTCGCGAAGCACCAGCTTTGTATTTAATAGATGCATTAACCGCAGCAGGAGCAACGGTTTCAGCCTATGATCCTGAAGCAATGCCCAATGTTCAAAAGACTATTGGCGACAAGATTAAGTATGCAGAAAGCCAGTACCACGCGCTAATAGGTGCAGATGCATTGATTATTGCTACTGAGTGGAGTGAGTTCCGCACCCCAGATTTTGATAAGATTGATGCCGATTTAAAAGGGAAAGCCATTTTTGATGGTCGCAACTTATTCGAAGTAAAATTCATTACCGATAAGGGATATCATTACGAAAGTATTGGCCGTCATTAAACCAACCAACTATGTCACAAAAACGTGTACTTATTACCGGTGCTGCCGGCTTTTTGGGATCTCATCTTTGCGATCGCTTTATTAAAGAAGGATACAAAGTAGTGGGCATGGATAACCTGATAACAGGGGACCTGCGCAATATTGAACATTTGTTTAAACTGGAAGATTTTGAGTTTTACAACCACGATGTTTCAAAGTTTATTCATGTGCCGGGTAATATTGATTATATACTGCATTTTGCCTCCCCTGCTAGTCCCATCGACTACCTAAAAATTCCCATTCAAACTTTAAAAGTAGGGGCATTGGGAACACATAATTGTCTCGGTTTGGCGAAGGCAAAAAATGCGCGTATGTTGGTGGCATCTACCAGTGAAGTGTATGGAGATCCCATGGTGCATCCGCAAACAGAAGAGTATTGGGGTAATGTAAATCCGGTGGGGCCAAGAGGCGTGTATGATGAGGCCAAACGTTTTATGGAATCTATTACCCGTGCTTATTATACCTTTCATGGGGTGGAAACAAGAATCATCAGAATCTTTAATACTTACGGACCTAGAATGAGGCTGAATGATGGAAGAGCATTGCCCGCATTTATTGGTCAAGCTTTGCGCGGAGAAGACCTGACAGTTTTTGGTGATGGTAGTCAAACCCGTTCCTTTTGTTATGTAGATGATTTAATTGAAGGGATTTATAGGTTGTTGATGAGTGATTATACCATGCCCGTAAATATTGGTAATCCGCATGAAATAACGTTGAAAGATTTTGCGGAAGAAGTATTAAAGCTCACAGGATCATCTGTAAAAATTGTTTACAAGGAATTACCTGTAGATGATCCCAAGCAGCGTAAGCCCGATATTACCAAAGCCCAAACCTTATTGAATTGGGGGCCAAAAGTAGAGCGAGCAGAGGGCTTGAAAAAAACCTACGAATATTTTAAATCCTTGCCGCAAGAAGAGTGGAGTAAGCAGCCCAAAGAATTTAATTCCGATAAATAATTTTGTATGAAACCCGTTGTAGCAATAACAGGAAAAAGCGGACAGTTGGGATGGGAACTGCAACAACTGGCTGTAGCATTTGAAGATAGGTATCTCTTTATTTTCACAGATCGCCTACAGTTAGATCTTTCTAACCCTGATAGTATTGCTGTTTTTTTTGAGCAATACCGACCTGCTTATTTCATCAACTGTGCGGCATATACAGCGGTAGATAAAGCAGAGTTAGAGCAAGAAGTGGCATTGTTGGTGAATGCAAAAGCAGTGGAGCAAATGGCCATCTGTTGTGAATTATATGCCTGCAAATTCATTGCCATTTCTACCGATTATGTTTTTGATGGAGATGGAACAACGCCTTATAAAACAGATACGGTTACTGATCCTGTAAATTATTATGGGTATTCTAAACGTTTGGGAGAGCAACTGGCACAGCAGAACAATCCTTCTTGTATTATAGTAAGAACATCTTGGGTGTACAGTATGCACGGGAATAATTTTGTGAAGACGATGCTTCGGTTGATGCGAGAACGAACTGAATTAAAAGTGGTAGGTGATCAAATAGGATCCCCTACTTATGCGGCAGATTTGGCGGCGGCATTAATGCAGGTAATTGAAGCGCAGGAGAAGGGTAATATTCATTCAGGCATTTATCATTACAGCAATACGGGCGTAATATCTTGGTATGAATTTGCGGAAGCTATCCGCAGTTTCGCAGCATTGAACTGCACGTTGATACCCATTACCACGCCCGAATATCCAACACCAGCAAAGCGCCCCGCCTATTCGGTAATGAATACTGATTCTTTTATAAGAGATTTTAATATTCCTTTAAAACAGTGGGAGACCAGTTTGCAAGCTTGTATGCAGTTATTGTTGAAATAGGAAAGAGAGAAAAATAGTATTCCGTTTCTATAAAAATCTTGCTTAAATATTCCATCTCATATTCTGCCTTCTTTTTCACTGCCGATTATGTAGATAGTTACATTGCTTAGAATCGCTTTCCAATGCCAAACGATAATTGAGATATCGTATCCCCATTGGTATCTAGTTGAAATCCTCCAATAAAACCAATACTTATACTTTTTCCAACGAAAAAATCATATTCTATTTGTGCAGATGACCCTAATGCCAAAGTTCTTTGTGGTTCTCTGTTGTTAAATACTACCACTGGAAAGGGTAGCCCCGTTACCAGCGGATAATATACTGAAAGGTCGTCCCAATTAGAAGAAGATTGGTATCTAAGTATTGGGCCAGCTCTAAAAATTAATTGGTGCTGATTTGACTGTATAAAATGATATCCTAAATAGCTTGCCAATTGCACTCCTGCGGTAGTATATCTAATGGATCCGTCTTGCATATTACCTACCGGATTGGTGAAAAATAATTCTAATTTTCCGTCGTGAATGGTACTGCCAATGGAGTTAGTCCATTGAATTCGTTTACTTATATTTTTATGATATGCTACTGAAAAATTCAATCCCCTGGCATCACCAGTTCCGTGAATGCTTTGTCCCCCAATTAATTGAATATGATTTTTATTGCGTGTGCTTTGGGCAATAGAATTAAACGTAAGAAATACGAAAAGTATGAGTATGTATTTAGCCATAAAATTATTTTTTGAATCGCTTTGTGAATCAATACTTTTTTTTACTTTTTCTTCTTCTAATTTCTGGTATTGAGGATTAATGTTTATAGCGTGGACATTACCGCCCTCTCCAAAACATTTTTTCAAAAGTTGGACTGAGCCACCATGCGAAGTTACAATTTCATAAACATCAAAATAATGATCCCATTTATGAATAATTTTTCGAGTATGCGTATAAAATAATTCACTTAAAGTATTAGATTTCATAGAATAAATTGCTATATTTCACTTCATAATAACGAATATATAAAAAAAAACAGCCATTTTGGCGAAATACAGTCAATGTAAATAAAACTACAATTGATTACTAATAATTTAACTCCTTATGAAGCCAGTTTGGAAATTAGTACTATTTTTTTGCTTACTCGGATCTTGCATACCTACCTATATTGATCATGTGAGTGTAAAAACAATTGCTACTGAACGTAAGAATGAAGACTGGATTCAAATTAAAAAACTATTTGTTAACTGCTATGGGAATATGTCAACTAGAATTGTTTCTGAAAGTATTTATTCCGCAGTAAATAAAAAAATGCAAAAAAAAGGGTCAATTTCAGATTTTCATTTTGAAACCATTTTTGCGAATTCACCTGTAACAAGTATAAGGAATGTAGAAATGAATGGGTATGATGGGTTCATGTTTTTTTATCCAAAAGAAATTGCATCCATAGATAATAGTACAAAGAGGGTAGAATTTGGTATTCCAATTTCGCCGGGTAGCACTTTAGTTGGAGGAGGGTACGGAAGTTCTTATGAAGAATCTTTTCGTGTTGAATTGTTTAATTCAAAAAAAGAACTGGTGTATAAGGGGGAGATTAAATTTCATTTTGATCCAGGAAAGGAGGCAGTTTATGATAGAATTGCGGTCAAATTGATTACGCAACTTCAAGCTGCTAGCATTTCATTGTGGTAACCCACCCGCATCATATTAAATACCAGCGCCAAGTAATGCCAGTATTAGAGGCTTAATTTTAAAGTATAATCAGCACAGACCAGTAATGTTTTTTTAATTTAATATTTACATTACACCCGCTAAGGAGTTTTTAGTTCACTTACCCCAAAATGCCCATTTTTTAACACTGGTGTTGTAGATTATGAAAAAGATTTGCGCTGTTTTTTTTACTTGCTTGCTCACTTTTAGTACATGGGTTTATGCTGCTGAACCTGGTTTACCGGTAAAGCTTAGCTGCGAATACCTGCAGAATCCTTTGGGTATTGATTTGCTTCAACCTAGATTAAGCTGGAATTTTATTGCTACTGAAAGAGGGGATCACCAGACTGGTTATGAAATAATGGTGAGCAGCGAAAGCAATGCAGATAAAATATTATTGGGTGACTGCTGGAATACGGGTAAAATCAACTCCAATCAAAATATTCATATAGTTTACCAAGGCAAACCATTAGAGTCCTTTACTAAATATTATTGGAGGGTAAAATGGTACAATAAAAATGGAATTGCTTCCCAATGGAGCGATGCTGCTAGTTTTGAAACGGCTGCGCTAAAGCAGCAGCACTTCAGTGCCAAATGGATTGGAGATGGATCTAAACAATTTACCAAAGACGAGGATTTTTATCAATATGATCCCATGCCTTTGTTTAGAAAACAAATTAGTGTCCATAAAAAAATAGCTTCTGCAAGATTGTATATTGCTGGATTGGGATATTCAGAAGTGTATATCAACAATAAAAAGCTGGGCGACCATATGCTAGATCCTGGCTTCACCGCTTATAGAAAACAGGCGCTCTACGTTACATATGATATTAGTGAGTTATTAGCTGGGCAAGCACAAAATACCATTGGTATTATGCTGGGAAATGGTTGGTATAATCCACTTCCATTGCGCTTATTTGGACAGTATAATCTAAGAAATGTTCAGCAAACAGGAAGACCCTGTGTGAAAGCTCAGGTGCTGATTAAATATACCGATGGTACCAGTGAAACCATTATTACAAATGAAAGCTGGCAGACTGCTCCTGGCCCTATTACACGAAATAGCGTTTATCTAGGAGAGGAGTATGATGCACGATTAGAAAAAAAATTTAACGATACCAAAGGTTGGAAAAATGCTGCGCTGGTAAAAGGTCCTTCTGGCGAATTAACAGCCCAGCTTCAGCCCCCAATAAAAATCACAAAAATAGTAAAGCCTATTGCTATTAAAGAAGTGGGTAAGGATAGTTTTGTGGTAGATATGGGACAAAATTTTGCAGGCCTAGCCCGTATTAAAGTGAAAGGGCCAGCAGGAGCAACCGTATCATTGCGCTATGCAGAAATTGTACATCCCAATGGAGCCATTAATTGGATTACTACTACTGCGGGGCATATAAAAGAAATATGGAATTTAAAAGGAGGGCCTGGTGCTCCAAAAACCGCATGGCAGAAAGATTCTTATACTTTAAAAGGAGTTGGAACAGAAATTTGGAATCCACGATTTACTTTTCATGCTTTTAGGTATGTTGAAATAACAGGATGGCCGGGTAATCCACCCACAATTGAAGACATTGAAGGCTTGCGTATGAATGCTGATTTGGTACAAGAAGGCAGTTTTGAATGTGCTAACCCAATGTTTAATACCCTTCATGATAAAATTCAGTGGACGTTTTTAAGCAATGTATTTAGTGTGCAATCTGATTGTCCTGGCAGAGAAAAAATGGGTTATGGTGCGGATATAGCTGCTACGGCAAGTGCTTATATGCACAACTATAATATGGCCAATTTTTATAAAAAAACGGTACAGGACTTTGCAAATGATCAGCAACCAGATGGCGGTCTAACTGAAATAGCTCCTTATACAGGTATTGCTGATAGGGGCTATGGTGGCGAATCTGGCCCCTTGGGTTGGCAATTGGCATTCAGCTATACCCAAAAGAAAATCTATGATCAGTATGGCGATAAAAAAATTATTGAAACCCAATACCCCATCTTTAAAAAGCAAATAGAATTTTTGCAAAAGAAAGCCATACAAGGTTTATTTCATTGGGATATTGGAGATCACGAAGCATTAGATCCTAGGGCTGAAGCCTTCTCTGCTGCTTGCTTTTATTACCATCATGCTGTATTAGCTGCCGAATTTGCCCAAATTCTAGCAATGAAAGAAGATGTACTTGAATATCAAAAACTAGCTGAATCTATTAAAGAAAATATAGTAAGAAAATACTTGGTTCCCAACACGGGCAGATTCGACAATGCAACACAAGCCGCCCAACTATTTGCTCTGTGGTACAATATTAGTCCCGAAAACAATAAAACCTTTGAAGTGTTGTTGCAGGAATTTGCTCGGCATAACTACCATTTATCTACCGGTATTTATAGTACCATGATGCTCTTTGATGTGTTGAGGGAAAAAGATAAAAATGATCTTGCTTATACTATTGCCAATCAAAAAGATTATCCGGGGTGGGGATATATGTTGGCCAATGATGCCACAACACTATGGGAATCTTGGGCAAAGCCTGAATCCAGCTCCTATAACCACCCTATGTTTGGTTCTATAGATGAATGGTTTTACAAATCATTATTGGGTATTAATGCTGCTTCGCCTGGATATAAGAATATTATTATAAAACCCCAACCAGCTTCATTATTATGGGCAAAGGGATGGTATCAATCTGTGTATGGAATAATTGAAAGTAATTGGAAAAAAGAGGCGGACAAGTTTCAATTACGCGTTACGATACCAGTAAATACAAGTGCAGAAATTTGGTTGCCTGCCAATGAAAAGAATGCCATCTCGGAAAGTGGGAATCTTAATTTCTATTCCAATGATATCAACTTATTAGGATATAAAAATGGCTATGCCATCATAAAAGTGGGATCGGGTACTTATGATTTTTTAGTATATTAACAATCTTTTCAAATAATAATTATCTACCATTATGCAAAAAAATAACTCCAAAAATTCAAGGCGTAATTTCCTCAAACATGCTTCTATCACTGCATTGGGCTTTTCTATTGTACCGAGGCATGTATTAGGTGGGAAAGGCTTTATTGCACCCAGCGATAAACTCAATCTTGCCTGTATTGGTGTTGGTGGGCAGGGTGCTGCTGATATTGCCTCTTTTGTTAAAAGCCCCAACGTAAATATCGTTTCCCTATGTGATGTAGATGAGCGAATGGCGGCTAAGTCTAGGGGACTTTTTCCAAAAGCCTCTTTTTTTAAAGATTACCGTGAAATGCTTGATAAAGAAAATAAGCAAATTGATGCGGTATCTGTTTCTACCCCCGATCATACTCATGCAGTGGCTAGTTTGGCCGCCATGCAGCGCGGCAAGCACGTATATGTGCAGAAACCTTTGAGTCACGATATTTACGAAGCTAGAATACTTACACAAGCGGCTACAAAATATAAGGTGGTAACACAAATGGGTAATCAAGGTGCTTCCTATGAAGGAGTAAGGAAAATGCAAGAATGGTATAATGCAGGGCTTATAGGAGACGCAACGCATATTTATTGCTGGACTAATCGACCTATTTGGCCACAAGGTTTTGGTAAGCCTACTACAAAAGATGAAATACCGAAAGAGTTGGATTGGAATCTTTGGTTAGGCCCCAATCAATTTGAAGAATATAGGGACAATTATGTGCCGTTTAATTGGCGGGGTTATCCTTCATTTGGAACAGGGGCATTGGGCGATATGGGTTGTCATATCATTGATCCCGTATTTAAAACTGCTGGCTTAAGTTATCCAACAGAAGTAGAATGCAGTGTAGTGAATTTGTATGAGAAAATGTGGACGGCTTCTTATCACCCAGATTGTTTCCCAGCAGCTTCCTCATTAAAATTAAAATTCCCAGGGAAAAATGGCAAGCCCGATGTAAAACTGTATTGGATGGATGGGGGTATTTTACCAGAACGGCCCGAAGAACTGGGCGCTGATGAGCCAATGGGAGATTGGGGTGGTGGTGCAATTATTGCAGGTACCAAAGGTAAAATGATGTGCAGTACTTATGCGGAGAATCCTACTTTATTGCCAACTTCAAGAGGCAAGACGATAAAATTACCTGAAACCATTAAACGCGTTCCAGAAGGGCATTATGTGCAATGGGTAAATGCTTGTATAGCAGGCTATGGTAAGCACCAATTGAGCTCTTCTTTTGAACATTCAGGTCCACTAACTGAAACTATTTTGATGGGTAATTTAGCCTTGCTTGCTTGGAATTACAAAGACGCTAAAGGGGAGTTTATAGGCAGAAAAAAATTGTTGTGGGATGCTGCGCAAATGAGAATTACCAATTTTGAACCAGCCAATCAGTTTGTAAAACGCGAGTATAGGGCAGGATATAATTTAGACTTGTAATGGTAGAAATTATAAGTAGTAATATTTAAAAAAATAAATCTCAATTGATGCGATCCCTCTATTTTTTTTCTAAACTGCTTTTAGTTTGTTTTTATCTGTTCAGGCCTAATGCTTTATTTGCACAAATAATTTCCGAGCAAGTTTTGGCAAATGAAAAGTTGGGCTATCATCGCATTCATTTAGCGGAGAAAACTAAAACAATCATTCCATGGTATTCAAGCGATTTGGGTATGTCGTATGATTTTATCATTCACAAGGTTTGGAATTTTTGGGATACCATGCGGATAGATAAAAACGGGCTACCTTATTATATGAATCACCAAGTTTGGCGAAGTGATTTTAATGATAAGCGAGGTATTGGCGGTGACCAGTTTGCTATGGCTCTCTCATCATGGAATCTCTATTATGGCTATTCTGGAAATGAGGCCGTAAAAGAAGAAATGAAGTTTATTGCTGATTACTATATTGCTCATTCATTTTCACCACCACATTCAATATGGCCCAATATCCCTTTTCCGTATAATACCATGATTTATGCTGGAAACTACGATGGTGATATGGTGTTGGGAAAAGGGTATACACAGCCAGATAAAGCAGGCTCTTTTGGATATGAATTGCTGAAGTTATACAAGATGAATCATAATTTTCCATGGCCCAATATAACCGATCAACAATATCTAAATGCAGCAATTGGAATTGCCAATACCCTAGCAAAAAATATAAAAGTAGGCGACTCTAATTTTTCTCCACTTCCTTTTAAAGTAAATGCACTCTCAGGAAAAATAGGGAAATTAAAAAGTAATGCTGGAACCGGTGCCGAAGAACAGTCGAGTGGATACACCACCAATTGGTCTGGAACAATGGAACTTTTTCTAGGTCTTATAGCACTAAAGGAAGGAGATACCAATGCTTATAAGAAAGCGTTTATTCAATTACTTAGTTGGATGAAGCAGTACCCTTTAATAAATAATAAATGGGGTCCTTTTTTTGAAGATATTCCTGGCTGGAGTGACACCCAGATTAATGCAATTAGTTTTGCGCAGTTTATGATGAATCATCCCATTTATTTCCCCGACTGGAAAACGGAAGTGAAAAAAATATTTAATTGGGTTTATCATAAACTTGGAAATAGCGAATGGATAAATTATGGAGTAACCGTTGTGAATGAACAAACCGCTTATCAAACCCCAGGGAATAGCCATACTGCTCGCCAAGCTGCTGCAGCATTGCAATATGCCAGTTTGTGCGGCGATAGCACGTATACTGAAAATGCAATCCGCCAATTGAACTGGGCTACATATATGGTAGATCATGATGGTAAAAACTGTTATCCTAGAGACGAAGTTTGGATGACGGACGGCTATGGCGATTATATTCGCCACTTTTTAAATGCTATGGCTGCTTATCCAGCATTGTCACCATCCAATCAAAACCATCTGATCAGTACCAATTCCGTAATTCAATTGATGGCTTATGCACCCGATATTAATAAATTTTTGGTACCAGAGCTTCCAGTAGAATTGGCAAAGAAAACTATGATTAGCTATAGAACTTTCGATAAAAAATCGACCGAAATTTTTCGTACAACAAAAAAACCTTCCCATGTGCTCGTAAATCAAGTGCCTATTAAAGAAGGTAATTCATCAGATGCGGAAAATTGGAGTTGGATGCCATTAGATATTGGCGGAATACTTACTATTCATCATTTGAATGGGAATAGAATTGCAGTGCTTTAACTAGCTAGTAAACAAGTGATTATAAACCACGATAAATATCCCAGCCAAACCTAAGCAGCGTGGCTATTATTACCAGTAAAAAGAAAATGCGAATAAACTGATTGCCTTTATAAATAGCCAACCTAGCTCCCAATATACCACCAACCCCATTGCTGATAGCCATGGGAATTGCAATGGACCAAAGGATACTACCCTTTAACAGAAACAAACAGATAGAGCCTAAATTGGTTGCCAAATTAACCAGCTTAGCGTGCGCAGAAGCTTTTAAAAAATCAAATCCTAGGACACTAATAAATGATACAATAAAAAAACTGCCAGCACCAGGCCCTATAAATCCATCATAGAAACCAATAACTAAACTTATTAATATTGAATACTTCCATTCTTGCTGTGGACTAATTACTCGATCTGAAGCTTGACCAAAACTTTTCTTAGAATAAGTATAAATAGCCGTTGCAATCATTACCACAAAAATAATTGGCTTCATATATTGGTTACTCACTACAGTAAGTAATTGAGAGCCAGCAAATGCAGCACAGAAAGCTATTGCAGCCATCATACTTAACTGCTTCCACTTTACTTTTATTTTTTGCAAGTATTGTTGTGCGGCAAAAGCAGTTCCAACAAAAGCAGAAACCTTTAAAGAACCAATTACCGTTGCTATGGGTAGTTGTGGTAGTAGAATAAAACCAGCAGGTAATTGTATTAATCCACCTCCACCCACAATGGAATCTACAAAGCCAGCCAAGAAAGCAAATAGACAAAGTAAAATTAAAATGTATAGTTCTGGTTGCATCAATTTTTTGTTGTTTTAATATTCGCAATGATCAATCCAATAATAACAATAATACCACTTAAAAAATGTATGGTGGTTATTTCTTCATTCAATAATACTACTGCCTCTAAAGTGCTGAAAATAGGTATTAGGTTGCCAAAAAGTACCGTGCTTCCAGCTCCCATTTTTTTTATGGCAATATTCCAACACAAAAAAGCCAATACCGAAGACCCCAATCCTATATACAAGATTGAACTAATTAGTACACCATCCCATTGTGTTGCCATCATTCCATTTATATTTAGCTCTATCAAATAAAACGGAAATAACAGCAAAGTACCCGAGGCAAAAAGAATAAATAAAAAAGTAAGTGAACTAATTTCAGCCGGTTTCTTGCTGATTAAAACATTGTATATGGCAAATGAAAATGCTCCTGCCAATATCCACAAATCGCCCTTTGAAAAACGAAAAGCAGCTAATACTTCCCAGCTACCCTTTGATAGCAGCAATAGTATGCCCATTATGCAAATAAATATGCCCGCTATTCTATATATTCCCAAACGTTCCTTCAGAAAAATCACCGCCATTACCGTGGCAAAAATAGGAGAGGAGGTAGTGCCAATTAAAGCCATATTTATTGCTGATGTATAATGACCTGCTATATAAACAAATGTATTAAACAGCGCAATGCCCGTAAGTGATAACCAAAAAAATAATTTCCAATGCTGTTTGGCTATCTTATATTCAATTACAAATAGTTTTCCTGCAAATGGAATAAGTAGTATGGTTGCAGTAAGCCATCGGTAAAATGCGAGGCTAACAGGTGAAATTTGGGTATTTAGTTTTCTTGAAACAATGAAATTGCCCGACCATAAAATTGCTGCAATTACTGCAAGTAAAACCCCTTGTATTTGATGGCTAGTATTTATTTTTTTGATCATTATTGTGCAGCACCCGCAAATTGAAAATTATAATCTCCCTTTATGCGTTCCATAGGTGGGTTGAAATAACCAAATTTTAAGTCGGGAAACTCTTCTTGAATTAAATCCATCAATTGTTGCACACCCAATATTTCTCCTGTTTCATTGATCCCTATTTTACCCATATACCAATCTGGATCAATATTAAAATTTCTCCATTGAATCATATTCAATGCTGTTTCACGAATTAATTTGCGCAATGCTTCGTATTCTGCTTCACTATCTGTGATGCCAGGGAATACAAAATAATTAATGCTGCTCCAACCGCCATGCTTTCGCATTACTTTCAAACTTTCTACAATATCTTCAAACTGGTAATTGTTGGGCCTATAATAGGCTTCATAAATATGTTTCTGTGCAGAATTAGTGCTCACGCGAATGCTATTCAGTCCCGCCCTACACAGCGCATCTACTGCTGCTGGTTTTGAGCCATTGGTATTGATATTAATGCTTCCTTTATGAGTATGTTTTCTAATTTCTATAATAGATGCTTGAATGGTTTCCCACATTAACAAAGGTTCACCCTCGCAACCTTGACCAAAACTTACAATAGGAAAGGGTGCATTCAATAAATGCGGCACGGTAAATTCAACAATCTCCTCTGCACTTGGTTTGAAGGTGAGTCGATCCTGTGTACTCACAATGGTCTCCTCCTCTGGTTGAAATGAGATACAGCCGATGCAGTTGGCATTGCAGGCTGGTGAAGTAGGGATGGGGCATTCCCACCTACCCAATGAGAAATTTCTAGCTGCGGGACAATGATAGGTCATACAACATTTTTCCATTAGGTGTTTTACCAGTCGATTGTTTGGATAGTTATTGAGTAAATATTGGGTGCCCGATTCAATTTTTTTATCGTTATAACCTGCGGCTTCTTGGCGAATATCTTTTTCAATTCGAACGGCAGGTACATAATTTTTATTATTCATCCATCCCACTGCTGTATAACAAAAAAGCGGAAGGGTGGGCGCGTCTAGCATGGTTTCATAAGCGGCAAGAAACAATCCAGTGTGCGCAGGGGGAATAAAAGCAGCTACAGCCCATCCTTTTTCACATAAGCGCATTTCACCCGTGTGTACATCAACGCCAATACCTCTTCTGCCGGGTAATTCGTAAAGATTACCGCCATCAGGTAATTCAATCCATTGATTTTGGGGTATGGGAAAAGCGTCCCAACCTGCTCGTCCCACTGCATACAAAGTATCATCTTCAAAAATATTTCCCTCGCCATCGGAATACAATAGAAAGGGCATTGTGGTAGTAGGCATTTTAGTAACTTTTATTCAATCTGCAATCTTCAATCTTGATGCTGGCTTAATTTTTCTTGCACAAACAAATTAAATTCTTGTGCTACTTTCTCATCTGCTGCTTCATCCAACTCTTTTTGAATCAGCTTATTATTTTTAAAATCTATGGTAAGCAAACCATCCTTCAACACTATATTATTTAAATCACTCCATTTATACCTTTTCTTTGGAAAAGTATTCATTACTACTTCTTCAGCATCAAATGCAATTTCTTCAGGAAACTTAACTTGTTTTTCAAGCATGGATGCTATTAAATAAATCAATGAAATCCAGATTCCATCTTTCTGCATATACCAGCCAACAGCAGCGAATAAAAGTGCTAGCCGATAAAAGGGTTGAACGCCTCTTTGCTTTTGCCAGTAACAGAAAGCCAGCCAACCTATAATCGCAACACAAAAAACAAGTGCTACGGGCAAACTGGCTGGGTATTGAATGGCCGTATAAATAAAAGCTGCAATGCTGAGCAAAAGCATGAGTTGACTGATGCCATCAATCATAGCATAGCTCCGTTTTTTTAATACAATGATATAGTCGTATGTTTTCATTTAAGCCACCATTAAATTGCACAAGCGCCATAGTAAATGAGCGCCTACATTACTGTCCCAATTGGTTTCACCTACACCTATCTCTACCAAATCAAAGCCAATTAATTCTTTTCCACTTTCCTTTATTTTTTTAATTAGATAAATTATTTCTTCACTTTCAAAACCACCACATACGGGAGTTCCTGTATTCGGGCAGAGTTTGCGATCTAGTCCATCTATATCAAAACTAAGGTATACTTTTTGGGGCAGTTGCTGCACAATTTCTTCCGCAATGTTTTTCCAGGTTTGTCCCTCAAATAGTCGCTCTTTAATATGTCTGTCAAAATAAGTTGCCACCCTTGCATTACTATTGCAGATATAATCAAATTCTTCTTCACAAAAATCTCTAACACCTACTTGTACCAGTTTGGTGATTGAATTTATTTCTTTAAGCGCATTATACATGATAGATGCGTGAGAATAATTGAAGTCGGCATATTTGGTTCGTAAATCGCAGTGAGCATCAATTTGTAGTACGCCAAAGTCTCCATGCTTTTCAGCCAAAGCTTTCATTAATCCAAGTGAAGTACTATGATCTCCACCAAGCACAGCTACCAATTTTCCTTTATTAAGCAATTCCTTACAATGATCGTACACCCATTTGTTTAAAAACACCCCTCCCTCATTAATTTCTTTCAAGCTTTTACACATGAATTTATTTTTCTCAGGTTCGGCACCTTGAGAAATATAGTCAATATAGAGTTCGGCTTCTCTGCGTAGATAGTCGCTTTTAAAAAGTAGTTTTTTATCGATTGGACGCATATAAAATCCTTGTTTCCATCCTGCATTTCCGTCCACATCTAAAATATCAACCTGAAGGCTCGATTTTAGAATATGGTCAGCTGCTCGGGCGGTGCCAGCTCCGTGACTAACGGTTACTTCCCAAGGTACGGGTAGAATTACCAAACGGGCATCTGCTTCAGTTGAGGGAAGTCCGAAAATATTGTTGTTGGGGTTGGATACCGTATTCGGGTTAAAGCCAGTTAAATCCATCATAATGATCTCGCATTAAAAACAGGGCGCAAGTTACAGTCATTTTTGCAATACAGCTATTTTTCAACGGCTAATCTTCACCAAAGCAATTGCCAACAATAACCATTCCCAATTGTTTTTTAAATTAGCTTTGCAATTATCATATTGAGAACTTTGTTATCATATGGATAATTGATTAATATTTATATATGAAAACAACCCATATTATCATTCTCGTATTAATTGCCGCAGCAATTGCGGTGTTGGTACAATACACGGGCGATTTAACTACTTATGAAACCATTGCTTCTGCCAAAGAAAAAGAAGGTAAGTTTGTGAATTTAATTGCCAAACTCGATCAGCGCGAACCTATTGAATACGACGCGGTTAAAAACCCAAATTACCTCAGCTTTACGGCAATAGATACATTGGGTAATTCCATTAAAGTAATTTACCACAATAATAAGCCCACCGATATGGAAAAAAGTGAAAGGATTGTTTTGAAGGGCAGGGTAAAAGACGGTTTTTTTGAGTGCAAAGACATTTTGCTGAAATGCCCCTCTAAATATAAAGATGATCCTAAAGCGATGCAGCAATTGCAGACTTCTAATTAGATTTTTTTGAAACGAATTATTTTTTCATGAATTATATAGGTGAGCATTTACTGCCGGGACAAATAGGTCATTTTTTTGCCATTTTAAGTTTGATGGCTTCCTTGCTTGCAACCATAGCTTTTTTTAAAGCTAGTAAACAAAGCATTCCTGCAAATCAAGATCCTTGGCTAAAGCTGGGGCGACTCGCTTTTCTGGTTGAAACCATAAGTGTGTTAATGCTTTTTGTGGTTCTGTACTATATTATTTCTAATCACTTATTCGAATACAAGTATGCGTATACCCATAGCGATAAAAGCTTGCAAGTAGAGTATTTGTTGAGTTGTTTTTGGGAGGGTCAAGAAGGTAGTTTTATGTTGTGGAGTTTTTGGCATTGTGTATTGGGATGGGTTGTTATTTGGAAAAGTGGTAAATGGGAAAGTGGCGTAATGAGTGTGATTTCTTTTGCACAGTTTTTTATTGCAAGTATGTTGATTGGTATTTATTTCTTTGGATCTAAAGTGGGTATCAGTCCCTTTGCATTACTCCGCAATGAAATGGATGCCCCCATTTTTAGCAGACCCGATTATCTTCAATTTGTAAAAGACGGAACAGGCTTAAATACACTGCTTCAGAATTATTGGATGGTGATTCATCCGCCTATTTTATTCTTGGGCTTTGCTTCCACTATAATTCCATTTGCCTATGCAGTTGCAGGCTTGATGAAGAATGATCATAGTTGGATCAAGCCTTCCTTGCCTTGGGCTGCTTTCTCTACTGCAATTTTAGGAACTGGTATCATGATGGGTGCGGCATGGGCGTATGAGAGTCTCTCTTTTGGGGGGTATTGGGCATGGGATCCTGTTGAAAATGCTTCATTGGTGCCTTGGCTTACGCTGGTGGCAGGGCTTCATACCAACCTCATTTATAAGAATAGCGGATATTCTTTGCGACCTACTTATTTCTTTTATATCATCAGCTTCACATTGATCCTGTATTCTTCTTTTCTAACAAAAAGTGGAATATTGGGCGATACATCTGTACATGCATTTACAGATCTTGGGCTGAATGCACAATTGCTTTTATTTATACTAGTGTTTTTTGTTCCAGCAATGGTACTGTATTTTATTCGCTACAAGTCAATCCCATCCATTCAGAAAGAAGAGCAGACATACAGCAGGGAGTTCTGGATGTTTATTGGCTCATTGGTCTTGTTTTTATCGGGTATGGTAATTATAGCTAAAACATCAACACCCGTTTGGAATAAATTATTTGGAACCAATATTGCGCCACCCGAAGATCCAGAGTTTGCCCACAATCAAATTCAGATTTTTGTTGTAGTGATTATTGGATTGCTCACAGCTATTACCCAATATTTAAAATACAAAGACACGCCCAAATCGGTTTTCTGGAAAAAAATTGCAATCCCTACTGCCATTGCACTGCTAATTAGCATACCCATCAGTATTTGGGGTGATATCAGCTATGTTAAAAAAGGGCCTGGTTTTTTAGTAGCTATCCATCTGGCTATTTTTACTTCTATCTATTCTGTGGTAGCTAATATTAGCTATTTATGGCTGGGATTAAAAGGAAAAATTAAAGCAGCAGGTGCTTCTGTTGCACATATAGGATTTGGATTGGTATTGGTGGGAATCCTTATTTCATCGAGCAAAAAAACGGTACTTAGTTGGAATACAACAGGCGTTACACCCTTGAAAATAACAGAGGGTGAAAAGGGTAATGCCGCTGGGAATCCCGCAGAGAATCTAACTCTTTTTAAAAATACAGCTACTGATATGGGGAAGTATATGGTTACTTATACCATGGATACCACCAACCCACGCGATAGAAAAAGGTATTTTGAAATTGATTTTAAGTCAAAACAAGGCCATGACGATTTTAAACTTTATCCCGACGTTATTAAAAACAACAAGGGCATGGAAGGTTTTGCTGCCAACCCTGCCGCCAAACATTATTGGCATAAAGATATTTTTGTGTATATCACTTCATTCCAAGAAAATAAAAATGCCGATACGGCAAGTTTTAAAAATAGGGAAGTAAAAGTTAAGGACACTTTATTCTATAGTAATGGACTAATGATTTTAAATAGTGTGGGCGTAAACCCTCCAGCGCAAGCGTTAAAATTTAAGCAAGACGAAACTGCTCTGTTTCTTGATATAACCGTAATATCTAAAGAGGGCAAGCAATATAAAATTTATCCAGGTATTGCCTTAAAAGGGCAGGAGTTGCGTTCCATTCCCGATACGGTGGTATCACAAAGCTTGATTTTACAGTTCAATAAAGTATTGGATCAATCTGCTGGAAAATTAGAAATTGGCGTAAAAGAAAGCGGCAATATTACTGACCTGATTACGCTTAAAGTATATGAGTTCCCTATGATTAATATACTTTGGATGGGCATAGTAGTGATGGTGGTAGGTTTAGTGATGTCTATCATACAACGCCTGAAGCTGAATAAAAAATCGGGACTGAAAACACAATAATAGGGGTTACATTTTTCGTATCATGGTATTAATATCAGTCAGTTTGACTATTTTTAACCATCGTGCAGCAACGAATTCACCATATTGCATTCTTTTTACTCTTATTTATTTTAGGAGCTATCAATTCCATATCAGCACAACAAAAAGGGATCTACGATACAACAAGGGTGTACGCTTTTATAACGCCAGAAGGAGATACCATTGGTCTCTCTTACTTGCCTACCGTGCAGGTAATAGGTAGAATGAATGCCCAACAGCGGAACTATTGGGCCAACTGGACTCGACTTCGTAATGCAGTTTACGTAACCTATCCTTATGCAAAAGCAGCCAGTAAGATTATGAATGAAATAAACGCATTGTTGGCCAACGTGACCGATCGTAAGGAGCGGCGGAAAATTATTCATTCAAGGGAGAAAGAGTTAAAGCAACAATTCACTGATAAACTTACCAACTTATCTGTTTACCAAGGAAGGGTATTGATGAAACTCATCAATCGTGAAACAGGCAATAACTGCTATGAAATCATTCATGAATACAAAGGATTCGTAAATGCCGCATTTTGGCAAACGGTAGCAGTACTATTTGGAAGTAACTTAAAGCAGCCATACGACCCTTCTGATAAAGACGCTGAAATGGAAAAAATAGTAAAAGATGTGGCCAAAATGTATGGCTATCCGGGCTAGAGCAGCGTTGCCAAATATTGTTTGAATTCATCCCTTGAAATCATCAATGCCCCCAAGCTTTCTAAATGTTGGGTATATACTTGGCAATCTACTAATTGCACTCCTTGATTTTGCAGCACTCGTACATATTGAATAAAGGCAAACTTACTGGCATTAGATATTTTGCTAAACATACTTTCTCCAAAAAATAAATGCCCCATTTTAATGCCATACAATCCGCCCACCAATTTGCCATCCAACCAGGTTTCTGCACTGTGGGCATAGCCAAGCTGGTGAAGTTCAATAAAGGATTGCTCTACCGCAGGAGTTATCCAAGTGCTTTCTTGCTCTACTCGCTTTGTTAATTTACAGCCTTGAATTACTGCGGCAAAATCTTTGTTGGTGGTAAATGCAAATTTATTGCTCTTGATGATTTGTTGCATGCTTTTCGAAACCACCAATTGATGTGGAAATAAAACAAAACGGGGATGAGGGCTCCACCACAGCGGTATATTTCCCTCATACCAAGGGAAAATTCCTTGCTGATAAGCCAATAATAAACGATCTACCGATAAATCTCCACCCATAGCTAATAATCCATCTTCCATGGCTGTTTCAATAGGTGGAAACCAAAGCTTATCAGATAAAATATGCAAGGAGGGGGATTGAGTTATTAAGTTATTGAGTTATTAAGTTATTAAGTTATTGAGTTATTGGGTTGCTGAAATAAAAAAACCTTCAAGTAGTTAAACTTGAAGGTTTTGTGGGAGCACACGGGTTCGAACCGCGGACCCTCTGCTTGTAAGGCAGATGCTCTAAACCAACTGAGCTATGCTCCCTTCCTTGTTTGGGAGTGCAAAAATAGGGTCTACCGATTAACTGCCAAAAAAAAAGATGTTTTTTTATGAGATTAATCTAAATCTTCCTTTTTAAAGCCTCAATTTGTAGCTTTGTAATATGTCAATTCATTTTTCTATCTCAGAACCCAAGCCTTGGGAAGCTTTTGATGCTGAAACAGTTACGGCCTTGGCTAATTCTTACAGTCTTATTGTTTGGAATGATGAGGTAAATACATTCGAATGGGTAATTCAAACCCTTATTGAAGTATGTAATCATACCACTGTACAAGCAGAACAATGTGCGCTTTTTATTCACCACAAAGGAAAGTACGCCGTGAAATTGGGCGATTATGATACGCTAAAACCTATGTGCAACAGCATTACCGAAAGAGGTATTGGCGCAACTGTGGAGCACCAAGATTAGTCTCAAACCAGTATTTTAACCAATGATGGTAATTAAATATAACGATTATGACTGCTGAAAAAAATGAACTGCAAGTTTTAATAGAGCAACTTCGTACCCAAACCATTCACAGCCATGTAATGAAACAAAATATTTCAGCGGCGAGTGTGGGCTGGCATATTGACCATAGCATATTGGTGATTAATCAAATTATAAGTGCATTAAAACAGTCCGATCCCAATACTTACACTTCAAAATTTAATTTCAAGCGATTTTTGGTATTTAACTTGAATAAACTGCCCCGTGGAAAAGCAAAAGCCCCCAAGCATGTAATACCAAGAAATGAATTTGATTTGTTAGCCACTGAAACAGAAATGAATCGCGCCATTCAGCATATTGAACAGTTGGATCAATTGCATAAAAATAATTATTTTCAACATCCCTATTTTGGCGCACTTAATTTAAAACATACCCGAAAAATGCTTTCCCTTCATACCAAGCATCACCTCAAAATTATTCGAGACATACTTTCAAATTGATGATTCAGTACCCAATCTTTCCACTTATATTCACCCGCTAATATTGTTTTATGATTTCAGTTAAAGGTTATGGTGCCACCAGTAAACACAGTGAAATTGCAGCTTTATCTTTTGAGCGACAAGCTATTGGCGATTTTGATGTGCTTATTGATATTTTGTACTGCGGTGTTTGTCACTCTGATATTCATACTGCCAGAAGCGAGTGGGGAGCAGCAAATTATCCGGTAATTCCTGGTCACGAAATAGTAGGTAAGGTTTCGCAAATAGGTGCTAAAGTAAGCAAATTCAAAGTAGGCGATTTGGCTGGAGTTGGGGTATTTGTAGATTCATGCAGAACTTGTGATTGCTGTAAAAAAGGGTTGGAACAATATTGCGAAGAAGGAATGGTACCTACCTACAATGGAATGTATAGAAATTCAACACTCAAAACATACGGCGGTTATTCTAGCATTTATATTATTGATGAAAAATACGCGCTTCATATTCCCCCTACAGATCAGCTGGCCGCAATTGCACCATTGCTCTGTGCGGGTATTACCACTTATTCTCCCTTGCGTTTTGCTGATGTTGGAAATGGGCATCAAGTGGCCGTATTGGGACTTGGTGGATTGGGCCATATGGCCGTTAAATTTGCCGCTTCTTTTGGGGCGGAAGTAACTATGTTGAGCACATCAGCTTCCAAAGAAGCCGATGCTAAAAGATTGGGTGCTGCTCATTTTGCGCTCTCTACCGATCCGGCACAAATGAAAGCATTGAAAGGGAAATTCGATTTTATTTTGAATACAGTAGCAGCTACGCATGATATGAATAAAATGCTCGATCTGTTAAAAATAGATGGCAAAATGTTGTTGGTAGGTATTCCACCGGAGGACTGTAAAATTGCCGCTGCTAAATTAATCTCTAAGCGCAGAAGTATTATTGGGTCTATGATTGGTGGCATTGCAGAAACCCAGGAGATGCTTGATTATTGTGCAGAGCATCATATTGTATCCGATATAGAAATAATTGATATTAAGGATATCAATACGGCTTATGAACGCATCATTAAATCGGATGTGAAATATCGCTTTGTAATTGATATGAAAACTTTATAAAGCAAGTGTTATTATTTGGGAGAGCGCGGTTTATTGCCCATCAAAATAATTTGGCCAGCTTTGTTCCAATCCCTTCGCTTTTACCAGTACTTCCTCCTGCATGTTTAATTTATAAGCTTGTAGTTTTTCTGCCATGGCTTTATCATTGCTGCCAATGATTTGCGCAGCTAGGAGTCCCGCATTTTTTGCTGCATTTAAGGCAACGGTAGCTACCGGCACTCCATTGGGCATTTGTAAGATGGACAATATAGAATCCCATCCGTCAATAGAATTGCTCGATTTAATGGGCACACCCACCACTGGCAAAGTGGTTATTGCTGCTACCATACCCGGTAAATGCGCGGCGCCTCCGGCGCCGGCAATAATTACTTTTATTCCACGACCCGCTGCGGTTTTTGCATAATCCATCATTCGCTCTGGCGTGCGGTGTGCGGATACCACCGTTAATTCAAAAGGAATGGCAAACTCCGTTAACACCGTTGCGGCTGCTTGCATTACTGGCAAATCGCTGTCGCTTCCCATGATGATTCCTACTATTGGTAAATTATTCATAATATAACAAGTTAATTTATTTCGCCAATTGGCGTTTGTACAATTGTATGGTATTCTCAAATCCCAAATAAATAGCGTCGCAGATAAGTGCGTGACCAATACTTACCTCCGCTAAATGAGGAACTTCTTGCTTAAAATAAGCTAGGTTTTGCAGGTCTAAATCGTGCCCCGCATTAATACCCATTCCCAATGAAGCCGCTTTTAAAGCCGCTGCTGTATAGGGGGCCACGGCAGAATGGCGTTCCCCAGCAGCATAACGAGTAGCATATTGCTCGGTATACAATTCAATTCTATCGGTGCCAGTAGCTGCGGCAGCTTCTACCATCTCCAAAATAGGATCCACAAAAATAGATACCCTGATACCCGCTTTTTTAAAAATAGCAATAATTCCCATTAGGTAATCTTTGTGTTCGATGGGATTCCATCCATGGTTGCTCGTAAGCTGTCCCAATGCATCGGGCACCAGCGTTACTTGGGCAGGCTGGTTGGCCAATACCAGTTCTACAAATTTATCTTCCGTAGGATTGCCCTCAATATTAAGCTCAGTATGCAATGCTTTTTTCAATTCAAAAACATCTGCATATCGAATATGACGCTCATCGGGACGAGGGTGAACCGTAATACCATCAGCACCAAATTGTTCCGCATCTAAAGCAGCTTTTACCAAGTTGGGGTTATTGCCGCCCCTGCTATTTCTTAGGGTAGCTAGTTTGTTAATATTGACGCTTAATTTTGTCATGCCCCAAAGTTAATGTTCAGAATCCGTTTGGGTTTATTTTGGTAAAACATATTCGTAGATCAACTTTTGCTATTTAGCTTTGTTTGAATATGATGAATTACCCATCACTAGAAGCCTGCCTGCTCGATTTAGAAAAACATGGTCAGCTCATAAGAATAAAGGAAGAAGTAGATCCCTACCTTGAAATGGCTGCCATACATTTGCGGGTTTATGAAGCCAAGGGTCCTGCACTCTTATTTGAAAATGTAAAGGGATCTCGTTTTAGAGCGGCGTCTAATATTTTTGGCACGCTAGAGAGAAGCCAATTTATTTTTAGAAATACCCTTGCTCAAGTGCAGCAACTGATTGAATTGAAGAATGACCCCGTAAAAGCCATTCAATCACCCATCAAAAATTTTGCCGCTGGCTTGGCAGCACTCAAAGCCCTTCCACTAAAAAATCCTTTTTCCAAACCCGTTTTATACGAAGAAATCAATATCACAGACCTCCCACTGATTCAACATTGGCCCATGGATGGGGGCGCATTTGTAACCCTGCCGCAGGTATATACCGAAGACATAGATCAGCCGGGTATTATGAAAGCCAATCTTGGTATGTATCGAATTCAGTTAACGGGCAACGATTATATTCCCAATAAAGAAATAGGATTGCACTATCAACTGCACCGTGGTATTGGCGTACACCAAACCAAGGCCAATGCAAAGGGGCTGCCACTTAAAGTGAGTTGTTTTGTGGGTGGGCCACCTTCACATAGCCTTTCTGCGGTTATGCCACTGCCTGAAGGTATTAGTGAGATGACTTTTGCTGGGGTACTTGGCGGTAGAAGATTTCGGTATTGTTATACAGATGGATATTGCATTAGTACCGATGCTGATTTTGTAATTACTGGCGAAGTATATCCGGGAGCCAATAAGCCCGAAGGGCCATTTGGCGATCACCTTGGTTACTATAGTTTGCAACATGAATTTCCGGTAATGAAAGTGCATAAAGTATATGCCAAAAAAAATGCCATCTGGGCGTTTACGGTTGTAGGAAGACCACCTCAAGAAGATACCAGTTTTGGAGAGCTGATTCATGAAATTACAGGGGCAGCCATTCCTAATGAAGTGCCGGGACTAAAAGAAGTATATGCCGTAGATGCTGCTGGGGTGCATCCCTTATTGTTGGCGGTGGGTAGTGAACGCTATACACCTTATAGTAAAGCCACACAACCCGCTGAATTACTTACTATTGCCAATCATGTGTTGGGAACAGGTCAATTGAGCCTCGCCAAATTTCTATTTATTGCAGCCGATGATACCAATCAGCTCAAAGCCCAAGATGTACAGCCATTTATGGAATATTTATTAGAGCGGATGGACTTCACAAGAGATATTCATTTTCATACCCATACCACCATTGATACCCTCGATTATTCTGGCACAGGATTAAACAGCGGTAGTAAAGTGGTGCTGGCAGCTTATGGAGAAAAAATACGTGAACTTACCAACTCTGTTCCAGCGGTACTCAACAGCCTACAAGGATTTGAAAATGCACAAATAGCTATGCCCGGGGTAGTATGTATGAGTACCCAAGCTTTTATCAGCTACCATAAAGTGCGGGAAGAAATAAAACTACTGAACTATCAACTGCACAATTCACTCGAATCGCTAAAAGGAGTGGCTATTATAGTGCTTTGCGACGATCCGCAGTTTACGGCCGCCAACCTAAGAAATTATCTTTGGGTGAGTTTTACCCGTTGTAATCCATCCCACGATATACACGGAATTAGGGAATCTGTTGAACACAAACACTGGGGATGCCTGGGACCACTGGTAATTGATGCAAGAATTAAACCACACCATGCACCCCCTGTTGAAAAAGATCCGGAAGTAGAAAAAAGAATTGAGCGACTCTTTCTTCCTGGCGGAAGTCTGCATAAAATTGCATAAAGCAGCATAAATACGCAAAAAAAATGCTATATTTCCATCCAATTTAAACGCATGAATCAATATATACAGAAGCTGGCTCAGATGGGCAGCAACAAAAAGCGATTAATTATAGGATTAATGAGCGGTACTTCATTAGACGGATTGGATATTGCACTTTGTTCCATTGAAGGCAGTGGCATGGGAACTTCCGTTCAATTGCTGCAATTTAAAACGGTCGACTATAACAGCAAATTCAAGGAGTTAATCAGAGCTGTTTTTGCAAAGCATGAAGTTGACCTAGAGCAAGTATGTCTCTTGAACGCCTGGGTGGCTGATAGGCACGCCGAAATGATTAACGAGGCGTTGAAAGAATGGGGTGTGAAATCTGAAACCGTTGATTTGATTGCCTCGCATGGACAAACCATTTACCACGCACCCAAAATATTACACGGTAAAGCTGCTTATGGCAATGCCACTTTGCAAATAGGAGATGGCGATCATATAGCCGTGAAAACTGGAATTATTACGGTAAGCGATTTTAGACAGAAGCATATTGCAGCAGGAGGTGAGGGCGCACCATTGGCAGTTTATGGCGACTATTTTATTTTTAGTAAACAGGGAGAAAATAGGATGATGCTGAATATAGGGGGTATTGCCAATTTTACTTTTCTACCCGGCAATCTCAATGCTTCCAATATTTTCAGCACCGACACTGGACCCGGTAATACCTTAATGGATGCTTATATGCAGGCCCATTTTAATAAATCATTCGATGAAAACGCAGCAATTGCAAGTAAAGGTACCGTAAACATTGCGCTTTTAGTGGAGCTAAAAAAAGATGTTTTTTTTCAAAAATCCTTTCCCAAAACAACGGGGCCTGAACTATTCAACCTGACTTATCTACAGAAAGCAATTACAAATGCGGGTGTGGAAGGTATCAGTCACTTTAATACCATGGCTACCCTCAATCGCTTCAGTGCCGATACCATTGCCGATGCCCTTTTGAAAAGCATGAACGGCAGTAACGATTTTGTTATTTATAGCAGCGGAGGCGGGATGCACAACCCTTTATTGATGAATAGAATTAAAGAATTGATGCCCGCTTGCAGCTTTTACACAACGGGAGATATTGATATATTGCCTGATGCCAAAGAAGCCGTTTTATTTGCCGTATTGGCCAATGAGCATATAGCAGGGGGTAACACAGTTTTAGGAACTGGAGCCGCAGGAATTCCATCCGTCACCATGGGAAAGATTAGCTTTCCTGCATAGTAGGGTAAAGAAATGCCCACTCGTTTTAAGTTAGTGGGCAGTGTAGATTTTATTGCCCTTAGTTCTTAGTCTTTGAATAGATGCGGGTATTGCCATACTCATTAATTTCTAGAATAAGTTGGTGAGTAAGCCCTTTCATTGATACATAATATTTAACCTCTTCCTCTGCATTGGTAAACTTAATACATTCGGTTAATGTATACTCAGGAAAGGTATACTTGCTGGTAATGGTTGAAACGGCTCTTGAGGGTAATTTGTCAAAATCTTGACGACTTGTGCTGCCAACTAAATCCCCAATTTCATTGTAAAATAGGGTTATTTCTTGCTGATTTACCACAACTGTAGCTTTTTTAAAGTTGGTAGCCGACTTCCAGTTTACCAGTTTGGCAGACTCATAAGCATTGTCTACACCTGAATTTGAACCATAGTTTAGGTCTTTTGAATAGTTGGGCTCTGCAAAGCTACTGCTGCTAATTAAAATGGCGATGGCGAAAATGAACTTTTTCATACTTGTATTTTTTAATGGTGTTGTTTTGTTGAGGGGTTAAAATTATCAACGATACTAAATCAGACGCAGCAGTATTTGATAAGTTACAACAGAAGGGGGTATGAATAGATGAGTGGTAAGGGTGGTGTGCAGGATATTTTTTATCAATGCCCCGAAAGTTAATACAGCATTTGTTTTCAACAGATTTGTGAAAGAAATTATAAGGTAGGTTTTACTGTGATGAAAATTGTTAATGTTATTTTCACAGTTGATAAGCGGGGGTGAATATTGGGATTTGGCAGTTGATCTTTAAGAGTTTGAATGTAGCGTTTAGCTTTGCCAATCTAAGAGCCAGCCCTTGCTTTACCCTATATTTTAAAACTGATCTAAAACTTTTATAAAAGAAAATTGCAAATATTTATATTTATTACTTGTTATTTTATTTCATTTACTTACCTTTGCCGTCCGAAAAAATCGGAAAAAAATATTTCAGTCATGGCAAGAGTATGTCAAATAACCGGTAAAAAGCCCATCGTTGGAAACAGTGTTTCTCACTCAAACATTAAAACCAAGCGTAGATTCTTACCTAATTTGCAAACCAAGCGCTTTTTCTTTGCAGAAGAAGATCGTTGGATTTCAATGAAAGTATCTACAGACGCTTTAAGAACCATTAATAAAAACGGGTTAAATACGGTAATTAAAGAATTAAGAGCCAAAGGCAACAAGATCTAACTAAACAACAAGAAAACTACCTATAAGATGGCAAAGAAAGGTAACCGGGTACAAGTAATATTAGAATGCACCGAGCACAAGACCAGTGGTCAGCCCGGCACTAGTCGCTATATTACTACCAAGAATAAAAAAAATACGCCTGAGCGTATTGAGTTAAAGAAATTGAATCCAATTTTGAAAAAAGTAACCGTTCATAAAGAAATCAAATAATCATGGCTAAAGTAGCTTCCAAAAACGCGAAAGTAAAAGACCAGAAAGCAGCCGCTGAAGCAAAAAACTGGACTAAAGTAATCAAAGCTGTACGCAGCCCCAAATCAGGTGCGTATACCTTTAAAGAAAATATTGTTCACAAAGACAATATCAAAACATTTATGTCTGAGAAATAGTCTCTAACAATAAATCATTCTAAAGCTTCCTTCCCAACAGTAGGAGGCTTTTGTTTTTCAACCTGTTAATTCATTGAGCCATGGGTTTCTTCAATAAATTGTTTGGTAAGAAAGAGCAGGAAACGCTCGATCAGGGTTTGCAAAAAACCAAGGAAGGCTTTCTATCTAAACTCACTAAAGCCATTGCAGGAAAAAATACCATTGATGAAGAAGTACTTGATAATTTAGAAGATGCGTTGATTAGTGCAGATGTGGGGGTAGATACTACCTTACAAATAATTGATCAGATTGAAGCAAGAATAAAAAAAGATAAATACCTAAATACAAGTGAGTTAAATAGCTTACTAAAAAATGAAATAGAATCAATTTTAGTCGATTCATCTACTACTTCCTCCGAAGGTTTTATAATTCCCACTGGTAAAAAACCCTTTATTATTTTAGTAGTAGGAGTGAATGGGGTGGGCAAAACCACTACCATAGGAAAATTAGCTGCGCAATTTAAAGCAGCTGGTAACCAAGTTATTTTGGGAGCAGGCGACACATTTCGTGCGGCTGCGGTTGATCAGCTTACGATCTGGAGTGAGCGAGTAGGTGTATCCATTGTAAAGCAGTCCATGGGTTCTGACCCAAGTGCAGTGGCTTATGATACTGTTGCCAGTGCGGTTGCTAAAAATGCCGATGTGGTAATTATTGATACGGCGGGTAGATTGCACAACAAAGTCCATTTAATGGATGAGCTTAATAAGATTAAGCGGGTGATAAAGAAAATAGTCCCCAATGCCCCACACGAAGTTTTACTGGTATTGGATGGTTCAACGGGACAAAATGCTATTGAGCAAGCTCGTCAGTTTACCGCTACCACCCCAGTTACTGCTTTGGCCATCACCAAGCTAGATGGCACCGCAAAAGGTGGGGTGGTATTGGCCATTGCTCATCAATTTAAAATACCAGTTAAATATATTGGAGTGGGAGAGAAAGTAGAAGACTTACTGCTTTTTAATAAAACAGCTTTTGTGGAAAGCCTTTTCAAACTATAACTCAACCTAGTTTAGAAAGTATAACGGATGGCCAAACCACCCCAACCGCCTTCAAAATAATTATATCCTACTATATTAAAAGAAGGTTGCCAGTCAAAACTCAGGTTTAGTGGTGCTCCTTTTATTTTATAATCAACCCCCAAAACCCCATCTACTCCCAAAGCCAATCCATTCGCTCTAGTGGGAAAACGATTTTTCCAGCTATTGCTCCAAATACCAATATGACCACCTCCGCCAACATACCATTGTAGCCCTTCTACGCTTCCTAAAGGATAATGCAATTCATACAGGCCAGTCAACCTAAAACCATCCGAAGAAATATATCCCAATCCCTCCAAAGCCCTTCCTTTGCTGGTGAAATGCTTTACAGAAACTGCCCCTGGATAGAGTTTAACACCCAGTGCTGTTTTATAAGCGCTGCTATTATTGGTTTGAGCAGATAAATGGGTTGCGGTAAATGCTAAAAAAGCGATTGCTACAATTTGTTTCATGTGTTAATTTTTGTTGATAGGGTATTAAAATCGTGCCAAAATGAGTGTGGAATAGGATGGATAAAAAAAATATTCAAATACATGTAATGCAGCGAGCGTTTTATATTTAGGTTTGTAGTATGCATTCATTTAAAGAACTGGTGAACCAATTCAACCAACAATTTTCTACGCCTCATTTTCCCGATGCTCCTACTTCATTGTACGACCCGTGTAATTATTTTTTGACCATTGGAGGTAAGCGCATTCGTCCCATCCTTTGTTTAATGGGGAATGAGTTATTCAATACTATTCACGCCGACGCCTATGAGGTTGCAGCAGCCATAGAGTTGTTTCATAATTTTACGCTTATGCACGATGATATTATGGATGATGCATCCCTCAGAAGGGGTATGGAGACGGTGCATGTGAAATATAATTCAAGTACTGCATTGTTGGCGGGTGATGTAATGTTGATTAAAGCCTATGATTACCTCAATAAAATTAATATTCAGTACCTGCATAAAATTATAAAGCTGTTTAATAAAACGGCTACAGAAGTATGTGAGGGGCAGCAGATGGATATGGATTTTGAAAAACGGAATGATGTTTCGCTGGAAGAATATATTCAAATGATTACGCTAAAAACCTCTGTATTGTTAGCTGCTAGTTTAGAAATGGGCGCTGTATTGGGTGGTGCTAGTGAGGGGAATTGTAAGCATTTATACGAGTTTGGAAAGAATTTGGGAGTGGCGTTTCAGATTCAAGATGATTATTTAGACGCTTTTGGTGATCCAGAAAAATTTGGCAAAGAAGTAGGGGGAGATATTAAGCAGAATAAGAAAACATTCTTGCTGCTGCATGCGCTGGAAGTGGCAAGCCCAAATCAAAAGTCAGCTTTACTGGCGTTGATGGAGCAAAATCCTGCGGATAAAATTGAAAAAGTATTGGCCATTTACAAAGCTTGTGGAATAGATGCTTGGGCCAACCAGTTGAAAGAACAATACCTACAAACTGCCTTAAAACATTTAGAAGATATAGCCGTGCTAGCCATTCGTAAATATCCTTTGAAGGAATTGGCTGATTTTTTAATACAGCGCGAAGTATAGTCAACCTTAAAATAATATATATTTTCAAACTGTACTAAAAGGGAGCTTTCACTATTACTTCTCATTCATTCTTTTTTATAATAAACACTTTATAAACGGCAATAGCAAAGAATAGAAACCAAGTACAAGCAATAATTACCAGAATTACTTTTTTTGTCAAATTTTCTTTAGGTACATCTACCAATACGTTTATTGTGTAGAAAAATAAAAGTAGTTGAGGCAGTCCAAATCCAGCAAATGATATTAGCTTTTTCATAATTTTTTTAATGTTAAGAAATGAGGCTAAATACGGAACTGTGTACCTTGGGGCGATTTTACCCGATAGCCCACCGAGATAATCACGTCAAGGTTGTAATATTCAATTTCTCTTTCTACCTCACGGCTACCTTCCGTTTGAACTGTTCGGAATTTCCGAACAGTTGTCGAAGCCTCTAATTCGCCTTCTTCAAAAATATTTTTAATATGTTCGCTGATAGTAGCTTTCGATTTTTGAAAAAGCTCGCACAGTTGGGCTTGTGTAAGCCAAACAGTTTCTTCTTCTAAGCGAACATCTATTTTTATGTCGCCCGATGGGTTTTGATATATGAGTATTTCGCTGTTCATTTTAAGTTATTTTTAAATACTTCATCTAGCTTACGAGTTATCGTAATGCCCAAATGGTGGGGAAATCCTTCTTGCCCCAACAATTCAGTAAACGCCTTTTCTAATTTTTCTTCGGTGAATTTCATTCTCTAATTATGTTCCAATATCCTTTAAATGTTCCTACACGTTCAATTATTTTCGTTTCAATTAGAACTTTTAAATGTTTCTGAACAGCAGATTCATTTATTCCTAATTTAACCGAAAGTTCTTTTCTTGATATTTTGGGATTAGCAAGTATAAGTTCAAATACTTCTCTTTGTTTAGTTGTTATACTCGCAATTTGACCACCTGTTTGACCACCTGTTTGACCACCTGTTTGACCACCTACTACATCTCCTGTATTTTCTACAGCTTGGTCTGTGACTTGGTTACTAATTGGGAAAGTCATACGAATAAAATTATCAGAAAACTTGAAACATTCTTTACCATAGCTTTCTAATATGGTAGGCACACCAGTGCCCAATTGTTCCACCAAACCAAGATCTTTAAAAATGCGCATAATTTCCTTATTACGAGGTACAGAATAGCCTTCAAAAAATTCTTCTTTGCTTAATCCATGGGGTAAGCCACCACTAGCTGTGATTTCAATTCGGTCGCGAAATAGCTCAAATTTATCCAACATTTGTTTTGTGGCTTTTACCAATGACTCGTACCCAAAATCAGGACTTTCAATGAGTGCTGAACGTGATACTCCCTTGTATTTGGCAAATTTGATAGAAACAGAATTGGAATCGGTCATCAAAAAGGCAACATAATTGTAATCTCCATTTTCAGTGAGTAACTCTAAGTTGGTTGCAAATTGTTTATTAAGCGTATTGCCTTTGGCTTCGTAATAAATTTTGAGTTGTTCAAAATTAAGTTGTTGCTGGGGAGATTTTATTTTGCTAATGGAATTTCGTGTGCGCTTTGCAAACAAATCGTCAATCATGGGTAATGGCATAGGCTCTGCTGCTGTACCTAAGCGAATGTAGCAGCCTTTTGGCACCATACCATATTGCTTGATATAGTAGGGTTTTTCAGGACCACTGGCAAGGGTGATTTTGATGATGTTTTTCCCATCTCTTTCTATAGCACTAATATCAAATAGACCCATGCATGAAGGCAAAATATTGTTTTTGAGCCTGTCTTTGATTTTGAGCATATCCCCATCCAAATCAGCTACTCCCAATGCAATTCCTTGGTTATCGACACCTATGAATATAACACCGCCTTCATGGTAATTGAGAAAGGCAACAACCTCCTTTTCCAAACCTTCAGTTAGTTCACGTTTATATTCTATACGGTTTGTTTCGTGGGAAATAGTTTATAGTGCTAATTTCTCTTTGGTGAATTTATTATTAAAATCACTAGTAACCGACTAAAGTTAATAAAAAAGGGGGGTAAAGAAGTAGGTTCCAAAAGAGGAACCTACGGATTGTTGTAGATTTGTTTTACGAGAACAATAAACAACATGAGCAAAAATAAAGAACTTAAATTAGTCGGTCAGCCGATTTTCAGTCAAGTATTAAAATTGATTGATAAATGGGAGTTTAATAAGTTGGTTATTTGCACTATTCTTTTTTGTGGTATATCGTACACTTCGGTTGCTGCATACCTAGAGGCAACTGTTATAAAAGTATTGCCCGCATGGGGTGCAAATACAGAAGCTGCTAGTTCGGGACTATTATTTTCTTTGGATAAGTGCGATAAGAATAAGTGAGTTAAATGCGGCGATTTGTGTTTCACAAACAATTCAAGCGCTTGTTGATTGGAGATATGCCCAAGTCCACCCCTTATTCGTTGTTTGAGGTACTCAGAATATCGACCATTTTGGAGTAATATTGGGTCGTAATTCGATTCTAAAAAAGCAGCATGGCACTGGCTGAAATAATAAATTACACGATCGCATACTTCACCTATATCGGTAATTATACCCACTTTTATTCCATCCTGTTCTACCATAAAACTATGCGGATCAGCCGCATCATGCTTTTTACTAAATGGGGTAACCTGTAAGCAACCAATCTGTATGGGTTCATCAGCTATAAAACTGTGCGATAAATGTTTAATCAACTTAGGGCCATTCTGTGCGGTGGCAGGTGTGATGAAAACAGGAACTCCATATTTGTTTGCTAGGGTAGATACACCTCTTATATGATCGGTATGTTCATGCGATACAAAAACAGCTTTCACTTTTTTTATATTGAGTCCCCTTTGTTTCATCCTGATCTCAGTTTCTCTACAGGAGATGCCTATATCAATCAACACCGCTTCTTGGGTATTGCCAATATAATAGCAATTTCCATTGCTGCCTGAATTGAGTGATGCAATTTGTAATGCCATAAAATCTATTAGAATCCTAGTCTATTTTTTATCAGCTTCAAAAAGCTAGACCTTAATTAAATGGGTTGTTTTAATAATATCTTTAAGTGCATCAGTAAGTATGTCTAAATCATTTTGGGAGTTAAATGCCTGAATGGAATAGCGTAAATACACTTTATCAGCATGGCGCATTACGGGTATTTCTATTTTGTATTTTTCAAAGAGTAACGCTTTTAATTGTTCGGGCTCGGGGGTATGAATGGGGATACTGAATAATTGAACTATAAAATCTTCATTCAGTGGGGCAAGTGGAGCTGTATTTAACAAGGCGCAAAATGCGGATGCATTGTCTAAAACGAGTTTTCTACATTCTGCTGATACTAATTCCCAATTATATTGCTTCATGAATTGAATGGCTTCGGGAATACACAAAAAAGCTGAAAAGTCTCTCGTGCCCTGTGTTTGGTGGTAATCTAAAAAGCGGGAATGAGAGGGGGTGGCACTGTTAAAACCCCAACTCACTACCAGTGGGTCAAAAAGGGGCTGGAATGATCTGCGGATATACAGAAAAGTACTTCCCTTGGGCGTCATCATCCATTTGTGACAAGCCCCCGTGTATATATCAGCCTCAAGTGTGTTTAAGTTAAGCGGTATTTGTGCAGGTGCATGAGCCCCATCAATAAAACTCATAATGCCCAGTTCTTTGGCCTTTTTACAAATGTCTTCAACGGGAAAACGGAGTGCGGTAGTACTGGTGATATGACTGAGAAAAATAAGTTTGGTATTGGCGCTAACTCCTTTAAAAAGCTCGGTTACAAATGCTTCTTTGGAAATCAGTGGTAGGGTGATGGGCTGTCGGATGTATTTTGCACCTGCCTTATCGCAGTAATACTGCCAAGTTTTATCGCAAGCACCATATTCAAGGTCAGTCGTAAGCACTTCATCGCCTGGCTTTAATGAAAGACTTTTGGCTACAAGGTTTACGGCATGGGAGGGGTTAACCAGATACACCAGATCGTCTGCATCACAATTTAAGTAAGCAGCCAGTGCTTCCCTCGATGTTTTGAGGTATTCAAGTCCTGTGTTTACGGTAAACAAAACCGGCTCTTGTTCAAGCTCTAGTTGGTAGGCTTGGTACCTATCAAAAATAGGTTTAGGGCAGGCACCAAAGGAGCCAAAATTTAAAAAAGTGATGTCTTTTCTAATTAGAAATTCCGATTGTAATGTTGCTGTAATCATTGCCAAAATATTGTAGGATGCAAAGTAGGATCTTCTACTGAAAATAGGAGCTAAAAAATCCGATGAAAATTATTGTATCTTTAAACTTTTACAGAAATACTTTATGGCAAGCAGACTAATAAAACTTAGATAAACCCATGTTTTTATCGGTTCAAGGAATAGCAAAGCAGCAATTAGGTAAAACGGTTTTACATCCGATATACCTCAACCAACTCCCCAACCAGCGGATTGCAATTGCAGGTGAAACCGGATCTGGAAAATCTACTTTATTAAAAATAATAGCGGGGTTAATTCAGCCAGATGAGGGTGCTGTATATTTTTTGGGCCAAAGGGTTTTAGGGCCACTAGAGGTATTGATTCCTGGGCATCCTTCCATTGCATATTTGTCGCAGCATTTTGAATTAAGAAACAATTATCGGGTGCATGAATTATTGGAGATGGATAATCTTTTGCCCCAATCGGAAGCTGTAATAATTTATGAAGTATGCAGAATAGACCATCTGCTGCAACGAAAAACCGATGAATTGTCGGGAGGAGAGAAACAGCGCATTGCCTTGGCAAAATTGCTTACCAAAGCCCCCGTATTATTGCTGTTAGATGAGCCGTTCTCTAATTTAGATCGGGTACATAAGCAGATGATTCAGACTGTAATTGAAGACATATCTTCGGTGTTGAATATTACCTGTATGCTGGTGTCTCATGACGCAACTGATGTATTGAGTTGGGCCGATAGGGTATGGGTGTTAAAGGAAGGTAAATTGATACAGGAGGGCAGCACTAAACAGTTGTATTATCATCCGGTGAATGAATATGTGGCTGCTTTAATGGGCGAGTATAATTTAATTGATACTTCTTTATATCCTGAGTTTATTCAAATATTGGGGGAGGGCGTGAGGGGTAAGCGCGCATTGATTAGACCAGAACAGTTTTCTTTCAACGGACATGCGGCCAATTTTTTAGAGGGAAGGGTGGAGAAGTCTTTTTTTTATGGTAGTCACTACATGGTTCACGTATTGGTGGAGGGAATGGTAATAAAGGTTCAAACGGCTATATTTCAATATCATGCGGGCGATAAAGTGAAGGTGCAAATAGATGATTTGGCCGGGTAATTTAAAAGGCAATACGTTTATTCAGCTCATCGTCAATTTTTCGGAACAGGTG
>JAAFJB010000025.1 GCA_013297995.1 Chitinophagales bacterium
ATTGCCAATCTTCTATCATCGACATCATTTGTTCGCGTTGCTCCTTTTTGTTTTGCATAATATATCTTTTTGCAAAAATCATTTGTTCTATCCAACTTTACAATATGGTATCGGTGGGGGGCTTACTGCAAAACGACAAGCCCATAATAAACAGTCACCCCAATAACTTACGGGTTCCGTTCAACATTAGACTTCATTGTAGGTGCTTCGCACCCAACGAAGTATTAGTTATTAGCTGTAGTATTTTAACTTACCCATTCATAAATAATAAACCACCTTTCCCAATGGTCTTTTTCTCGTCGATATATTGCAAATATTCCTTCACCACAAAGTCTACCACAACTATTGTCATGATAAAAAGCACATAATTGATTATTTCTAAAAAAAATTGGTATTGTAAAGCTGTTAAAACTTCTACCATAATTTGAATTAAAATAGTTCCAACCCTTTTTCCTGTCTTTGAATATAACTGTTATAGTATCTTGTGAAATTACTGATGAATTAGGAATATAAATCTCATTCCATAAGCTTGTGTCAGTTTGATTTTCCAATCTGCTTCTAATAAACTGTTTTTCTTTTGTAGTTAGAATTAGAGAATCAATTACTTGGAGTTTATTGTCAATTCTCTTCCAATTTTTTAAAGTATCCTTTCTTTCCAAAGATTTTATAATTTCAGCTCTTTCAAATGAGTTTATTCCTTTTGTGTAAATAAAAGGCTTTGTCAAGTTATTATGCTGTCGATAAAAGTCTAAAATAAATTCCTTCCCTTTATTTGTCAATGACTGTCCGCTTAATATAGTTAAAGTCAAAGTGAATATGATTAATATAAGGATGTGTCTCATAAAATTACAGCTAGCGGTTATGTTTATGACGGCTTGGGTTTTCCAAGCGCGTCACTGTCCCACGTTGCTGAACGAAATTAAGAAAACAAAACTTGAAATTTACACGTCACCCCAAGCTGTCATAAACATTTGTTAGCAGCAGAATAATTAATTAAATGGCTTAAAGAAGTCATGGTCAATTTCAAACACTGTCACAGGTTTTAAACCAAGCCTATATTTTTCAAATAATTCCACAAGCCTATTCCCGTCAATTAATTCAATAGGTGTCACACCGTCACGACTTGCCTCTGCTTTTGCTTCTTTTGTGAATCGTCCAGTTGTAATTACTAATCCCTTTTCTCCTCGTCCTTGCATTGCGCCTCTAAAGTCACGTACATGGTGTGGAGAAACCGTTTCCTTATATCTTTTGCATTGGAAAACAATATTCAAACTTACAACATCATTAAGTTTAACAACTCCTTTGCCGTCAATTCCTTGGTCTCCCGAGCCGCCAGTAATTATAATTTCATTTATTCCGATTTCGGTTAAAAGTCTTTTACATAATTTTTCGAAACCAGAAGCTGGTAAACTTTGAATTAGACTTATTAGTCCGACTGAGTGTTCTTCGTCTTCGGTCGGGATGGTCTCAAATTTCGGCTCTTCCTTCTTAGTCGGTGTCGATTTTTTAACACTGTCCTGCACTTTTTTGAAAAGCGAATAAACACCATCGTCATTCAATTTACTTTCCAAGCCCTCATTCGTTAGTCGCCAAATTCCTCGCTGAGCATTGTCAATTAGTCCGGCTTTAAATAAATAAAACCTTGCCCATTGAATTTGGTTACGAATTTTAGATTGTCCGTTCGCAGTTGTTTCTTCTAATTCAGCCTCTGTAATTCCTAGCTTATTAATTACTTGCTCAATTACGTCAGAAGAGTCTCCTGCGCCACCATTTTCTTGAAGTGTCGTTAAGACAGGATTTACATACTTTAAAAATTCAGGTCCCTTCATGTCGTTTTATTTTGCTGCTAACAAACAAAGTAAATGTATAATATTACAAGCACCCCTCCAAAAAATTGGACGCTTGAGAGTTAATGGGTTTCCGTTATACTTTTTGTATTGTTATCGCGTCAATACGGTTAATACAATACATTTTGTATTGTTGAATTTTTTAATGTTCCATTATACATTTTGAATTGTTGCTACCAACAGCCTCTGACACTTCTAAACAAACAAGCTGTTTTGCCGTACCAGCTTCGGGACTGCTTCGGGGTTGGCATGCTACAACCCGCGCTAGCAAAGGAAAACACCGACGCTGACTCGAACAAGTCCCGAACAAAACACCCATTTGTAGTGATTTCACTATATTTCATATAATCAGGTATTTACCGCAATCTTTTTACCAATGAGATTTTGTTCTTTTGTAAAGAATTCAATCCCATGCGCTTAATTGACCGACTTTACCAATATTTAAACTACCAGGCTATGAGTGCGTATGCATTTGAACACCATTGCGAACTTTCCAATGGCTATTTGGGTAAACAATTTAAAGGCAAGGGTAATATTGGATCGGCTATTTTAATAAAAGTAGAAGAGAAATTTCCCGACCTTAATATTCAATGGCTGGTTACTGGCAAAGGGAAAATGATTCGTTATGGTATGGAATGGTGCAACCATTCAAGTATGGAACTCAATGAGCAAGCTCCCTTTTCTGGAAACGCTGATGATTGGGTAATTGAATCATTGCGAAGTCAGATTGCCACTTTGCAGCAGGCGTTGAAAGATAAGAATGCGATTATTGGATTGCTGAAAAAAGAAAAGTCTACCAACAAGAATGCCCTCTTGCGAAGGCATTCTTAAATTTACTATTGATAGCTATTTCTATGCTGTTTCAGTTTCATAAGCAGAAACTGGTTCGCAAGTGCAGATAAGATTTCTATCTCCATGGGTATTATTTACCCGAGCTACACTTGGCCAGAACTTATTTTGGGTGGTATAGTACAACGGGAATGCTGCTTCTTTTCTGCTGTATGCATGGTTCCACTCTTCTGCGCAAATTACGGCTTGGGTATGGGGTGCATTTTTTAGCGGGTTATCAATTTTGTCAGCGCGACCATCTTCAATGGCTTTTATCTCCTCATAAATGCCAATCATTGCGTCGCAGAAACGATCCAGCTCAGCTTTGTCCTCACTCTCCGTAGGCTCAATCATAATAGTGCCTGCCACCGGAAAACTCATGGTAGGAGCGTGAAAGCCATAGTCGATCAGGCGTTTTGCTATATCTTCTGCCTCAACGCCTGCTGTTTGTTTGAAAGGGCGAAGGTCTACAATAAATTCATGGGCACATGTGCCATTCTTGCCCGTGTATAAAATTGGATAATATTGCTCCAAACGCGCTTTCATATAGTTGGCATTCAAGATGGCATATTCTGTTGACATGCGAATGCCATCAACCCCCAGCATTTTTATATAAGCATAGCTAATCAGCAAAATACTGGCAGATCCAAATGGAGCTGCACTCACTTCCAAACCCTCTCGCTCATATCCCAATAAATGACCGGGTAAGAAAGGAGCCAGTTGGTCGTTCACACAAATAGGCCCCATGCCTGGACCGCCACCGCCATGCGGTATGGCAAATGTTTTATGTAGGTTGAGGTGACATACATCCGCACCTATCATGCCGGGGCTTGTTAAGCCAACCTGAGCATTCATATTAGCCCCATCCATATACACCATTCCACCATTGAGGTGAATGGTGGCACAAATATCTTTAATGGTCTCTTCAAATACACCGTGGGTAGATGGATAGGTTACCATCAATGCTCCCAGCTTGTCTTTATGCAACTCGGCTTTTGCCGTAAGATCGCTTACATCTATATTGCCAGCTTCATCGCATTTTACTACTACTACTTTAAATCCTGCCATTACCGCACTTGCAGGATTGGTACCGTGTGCACTAATAGGAATCAATACAATATTGCGAAAGGCTTCATTCCTGTGTAAATGATAGGCCCGAATGGCCAATAAGCCCGCATACTCGCCCTGCGCGCCACTATTAGGCTGTAAACTACAAGCCGTAAATCCAGTGATGGCACAGAGGTATTGATTCAACTCCGATAAAATTTGTTGGTATCCCAGTGTTTGATTCAATGGGACAAATGGATGCTTTTTTTTTGCAACTGCCTAGACTAATCATGCTGGTATTAAGTGAAAGATCTTTATTCTCCAGTTGCTTTATATAGCGCATCATCTGGCTCTCACTGTGGTGAATATTGAATACAGGATTGGTTAAAAATGCACTGGTTCTTTTAAGTGAATCGGGTATTGCTGCAGATTCAAACAGAACTGCTTTTGCATCTACTGGGATTGCTTTTTTTCCTGTAGCGGTTTCAAACACCTGCAATATCTTATTGAGATCTTGAATTGAATTGGTTTCATCGAGACTTATTCCAACCGTTCCATCTTTATTATACCTGAAATTAATTTCCTCTGCTTCTGCTGCATGTTGAAGTTTTGCCATATCTACACCTGAAACTTGGAGACTGTCAAAAAAATGAGCATGCATCAACTCTACGCCCATTTCTACCAATCTATTGGCCAGTAAATTGGCGAGGGAATGAACCCGTTTCGCTATATTTTTCAATCCTTCTGGTCCATGATACACTGCGTACATAGCAGCCATATTTGCCAGTAATGCTTGGGCTGTGCAGATATTGGAAGTGGCTTTTTCGCGCTTAATATGTTGCTCTCTAGTTTGCAGTGCCATTCTAAGTGCGCGATTGCCTTGCGCATCAATACTCACGCCTATAAGCCTTCCCGGCATGCCTCTTTTAAAATCGTCGCTTGTTGCAAAGAATGCGGCGTGAGGCCCGCCATAACCCATTGGTACACCAAAACGCTGGGCTGAACCTATGGCAACATCTGCTCCAAGTTCTCCAGGCGAAGTGAGTAGGGTAAGTGCCAACAAATCGGTTGCCATAATAATATAACCGCCCACATCATGCACTTTTTTAATGAAAGAACGATAGTCTTCTACAGATCCATTGTCAGCCGGATATTGCAATATTGCCCCAAAAAAAGTATCATCAATAATTGCTGATGTATAATCTCCAAATACCAATTCTATTTGAATGGGCGCGGCGCGGGTAATTAATACTTGCTTGGTCTGCGGAAAAATATGCTGGTCAACAAATAATTTTGGTTGGGTAATAGTATCTGTTTTATTCACTTGGTGAAACAACATAGACATGGCTTCGGCTGCTGCTGTTGCCTCATCTAATAAGGAAGCATTCGCCATGGGCAACCCCGTTAAATCGGTAATCATGGTCTGGAAATTCAATAGACTCTCCAAACGGCCCTGTGATATTTCTGCTTGATAGGGCGTGTATTGTGTGTACCAGCCTGGGTTTTCAAAAATAGTCCGCAAAATCACACTGGGGGTGATGGTGCCATAATAGCCTTGGCCCATATAATTTTTAAAGACCTTATTCTTTACTGCCAGTTTTTTTAATTCAGTCAAGTATTCAAATTCACTTATAGCGGCTGGAATATTCAATGGGGTTTTAATGCGAATAGAATCGGGGATGGTTTTACCAATCAGTGATGCTATATCGTTTTCTTTTATGGTAGTAAGCATAGATGCTAAATCTTGCTTATTGGGGCCGATATGGCGGCGTTGAAATTCAGTAGATTGTTGCTCAAATAAGTTCATACTCAGCTCAATTGATTTTAAGGTGCAAATGTAATAAGATCAAACAGCAAAAACAGCGGTTTGTTCTGCTTGGGGATAGCTTGTTGAATTTTTAGTTGATAACTAAGGGTTTGCATTAAAATAAGCTGCTATTCTCTCCATGAATCCATAATTTTACCGAGATCATTGGCTTAATGATAGTACAAATTAAGCTGGTGGAATAAATGCTCGAATATTTTATTAAACAAACTACGTGGAAGAATTACTGAACAACTGGGAAAAAAAATCGGGTGAAAACCAGAAAAAATATAAGCAATGGTTGAAGCGTGCCGACAAAAATAAGGTACTGAAAGCCATGCCAGATTTGCACGAAGCAGCTTTTGAGCAGATCGATTGCTTAGCCTGTGCCAATTGCTGTAAAAATTATTCACCTCGCTTTAAAATGCCCGATATTAAGCGCATCAGTAAGCACCTGGGGTTGAAGGAAACTGCTTTTATTGATCGGTACTTATCGTTGGATTCAGACGGTGATTATGTAACTAAATCCGCACCTTGTCCCTTCTTAGGTAGCGACAATTTTTGTACTATTTACGAAAAGCGACCATCGGACTGCCAAAGATTTCCTTATACCGATGAGGATGTTTTTTTGAAACGACCCGCTATCACACTAAAAAATACCAGTTTCTGCCCCGCCGCATTTTATGTAATTGAAAAACTAATTCAGGTAACGGGTTAATAATTCATTTTTCTGAGTGAGGGGGCTTTAAACCAGGTGGTTATCACTACCAATAAAGTCATTCCACCCCCAAATAAAACAGAAGGAATTACACCCATAAGCTTAGCGGCTATGCCACTTTCGAACTGACCAAGTTCGTTGCTGCTGTTCACAAACATGGCGTTTACACTCATTACCCTACCCCGCATTTGATCGGGTGTTTTCAGTTGAACAATAGTGCCTCTAATAATCATGCTAATGCCATCTAAAATTCCACTTATTAACAATGCTGCAAACGAAATCCAGAATAATTTTGAAAGGGCAAATACAATAATGCAAATACCAAATCCTGCAACGGATAACAATAGTTTTTTTCCTTGACCCGATTTTAATGGGAAAAAAGTGAGGAATAAAATAACAAAAATTGCACCAATATCAGAAGCTGCATTTAGCCAGCCAAATCCAATGGGGCCAATATTTAATATGTCTTTGGCAAATACAGGAATCATAGCAACCACACCGCCAAATAAAACGGCAAACATATCCAAAGAAAGTGCCCCCAATACCTCTTTTGTTTTAAACACAAATTGCAATCCTTCTTTCACACTTTCAAACCCCGTTTTTTCTCCTTTCACATTCAATGGTGGTTTGGCACTGAGTGAATATAAAAAGCCAAAACCAATGATGATAAGGCCCACAATGATTGTTATTGAGCCCAAATTTCCGATTCCTGCTATTAAAAAACCAACAGCAGCATGCCCAATTACTGAGGCGGATAGCCAGATACTTTGGTTCCAAGTGGTGGCGTTTTGCAGTAAGGGTTTAGGCACTACAGAGGCTACCATGGTACTGAAAAGCGGTCCAGTAAAAGCCCTAATAATACCCGTTAAAAATACAAGGATATATATACCAAATGCTACCCAATTGGCGCCTATTTGTGCAAGCGTGTATTGGGTGGAAAGCAATAAGAAAAATACAACACAACTAAAATAACAAACCACCCCTCTTAAAAGTAATTTTCTTTTTTCACTGATATCAATAATATATCCTGCATACAGTGCCAAGGATACGGCGGGTATTACTTCTGCTAAGCCTACTAAGCCTATTGCAAGTGGATCATTGGTTAATTCATATATCCACCATCCAACCAAAGTGCCGAGCATTCTCAATGCCATTATATATACAAATCGCCCAATCATTAAGTGCCTAAATTCCCTAACTCGCATGGCCGCAAAAGGATCTGTTTTTTGTAAGGTATCATTCATGTGTTAGGGAGCGTTGCTATTAGGGTAGGGTAAAATAATGTTGACCAGCTTCAAAGTCTTTTTCTAGGGCATCTAATACAACTTGTAAGTGAGCTTCATTGCCTAGGAAATCGGCATTGCTTGCATCTATAAAAATAGTCTTTATATGGTGTTGTTTAATATAGCTGGTATAGGTTTCTTGTATACTAAATAGGTATTCATCTGGTATGGACTGCTCAAAAGGACGGTTTCTTTTTTTGATATTTTTTTGCAGTTTTTGAACAGGAGCATGCAGGTAAATTAAAATATCTGGAAAAATTAATTGTTGATGAATGATATCAAATAGCTTCTGGTACAACCTAAATTCCTCTTCGGGTAGATTTACTTTGGCAAACAAAAGACATTTAGTAAATAAATAATCAGAAATGGTAACACTTTGAAACAGCTCTTTGGTATGACCAATTTCTTTTAATTGCTTGTATCGTTCAGCCATAAAGAAAAGTTCAAGTGGAAAAGCGTATTGACTGGGGTTTTCATAAAATTTAGATAGGAAGGGGTTATCCGCAAAGCCTTCAAGAATGGTTCTAGCATTTAGTTTCTGAGCCAATAAATGGGTGAGCGTGGTTTTACCTGCTCCAATATTTCCTTCTACTGTAATAAAGTGATGTTTCATGGTAATCTTCAAAATTAACCGTTGCAATCGCCATCAGATTATTTTTTTTTGCACATCCGAATCATCCTTGCATTCCTCCAATAATTCCTGAATGGTTTTTTTCAAAATAGGGTGTACCAGTATCGGAGCTATTTCTGCCATTGGACTCAATGCGAACCTTCGATCTGGCAATGCAGGGTGGGGAACTGTTAATGTTGGGCTATCAATAATATAGGAATCAATTAACAAAATATCTAGGTCAATATTTCTAGGACCTAACTCGATACTCCTAATTCTTCCCATTTTTGTTTCTATTTCTAGTAAGGTTTTCATTAATTGCTCTGGGAGAAGGGTGGTTTCTATGGCAATTGCCTGATTTAGAAAAGCTGGCTGCTCTAGAAACCCCCAAGGGGCTGTTTCATAATAGGCAGATTTACGAATGATTTTTCCACAATATATTTCAAGTAAAACAGAAGCTTGCATTAAATATGCAGCTTTATTGCCTAAATTGCTGCCGATGAGTAAATAAGCTGTATTCATAATTTGGGGCTGTAAAAACACCAAATATCTTTAAATATTAATTGGATAATTCATTTATATGAGGCAATTTTTTAAAATTATGTTTGCCACTTTATTGGCATTGGTTCTATTCACAGTAATTGGGGTATTTGTATTAATAGGTATTGCAGCCAGCGCTACCAGTTCCGATAAACCTACTGTTGGCTCAAAAGCAGTATTGGTACTAGATTTGTCGGTTTCATTTAAAGAACAGTATAAAGAAAATCCATTTGAACCCTTTTTAAATGATGGAGAAGAACAAGCCCCTTCTTTATTTGAAGTTATTCAATTGCTTAAACATGCCCAATCCGATAGCTTGGTGAAGGGGCTTTATATTCTATGCGCCAATAATATGAATGGTTTTGCTGCCAGTGAAGAACTAAGAAAAGCAGTAGTTGATTTTAAAAATACTGGAAAATTTGTGTATGCACATGGAGAAGTAATTAGTGAGAAAGGGTATTATATTGGCAGTGCTGCCAATGAAATTTATTGTAATCCACAGGGTGGGGTGGAATGGACGGGGCTTTCTATAAATATGCTGTTTTTAAAAGGCATGTTAGATAAATTAGAAATACAGCCTCAAATTTTTTATGCAGGTAAATTTAAAAGTGCTACAGAACCCCTTAGGGCTACAAAAATGACCGAAGCTAATAAACTCCAAACAGGAGTTTGGCTGGGAGAATTGTACACCCATTTTCTCCAATCCGTAGCTTGGTCTAGAAAAAAAGATACGGCTCAATTGCGAAATCTGGCCGTAACTGGTGCCATTCAAACTGCGCATGATGCAGTAAAATATGGATTGGTAGATGCACTAAAATACGATGATCAAATTAAGTTGGTAATGCTACAAAAGATGCTACTTACTGAAAATGCAAAAATTAATTTTGTAGATCTGGCTACTTATCGGAATGCGGTTTCTATTGGTAGCATGGGCACTAATAAAGTTGCCGTAGTCTTTGCCAACGGAGATATCGTTTCAGGGAAAGGTGGGGATGAACAAATTGGAAGCGATAATTATAAAAATATATTGCGAAAAATTCGATTAGATAAAAGCATTAAAGCCATGGTTTTTAGAATTAATTCGGGAGGAGGCAGTGCGCTGGCAAGTGAAGTTATCTGGAGAGAAATTACCTTGATGCGTAAAGTAAAACCAGTAATTGTGAGCATGGGCGATGTGGCTGCTTCTGGGGGATATTATATTGCTTGCAGTGCTGATTCTATATTTGCTAATGCAAATACCATAACAGGTAGTATTGGTGTTTTTAGTATTGTTCCTAATCTGGAATCTTTTCTTAAAAACAAAATTGGAATTAGCTCCGATGGAGTTAAAACAGCTCCTTTTGCCGATATGGGCAGTATTAACCGGCCTTTAAATGAGCAAGAAAAAAACTTTTTGCAGGCTTCTGTAGACAGTATTTATCTAAATTTTAAAACAAGGGTAGCCGCAGGGAGAAATATTGGGTTAGCCGAACTTGATGAGATTGCTCAAGGTAGGGTATGGACCGGAAGCCACGCAAAACAAGTAGGATTGGTAGATCGGTTGGGTAGTTTGCAAGATGCAATTGATTGTGCAGTTAAAATGGCTAAATTAGAATCCGATAACTACAAGATTAGAGAATACCCTGAAAAAAAATCTTTTATTGAAGAGATCATGAATGGCTATAAAAAATCTATTAGCAACGAGTTAATTCAAACACAGTTCAACCTTGAAGAAGTTAAACTTCTACAAGAATTGAAACAATTGAAGCAACTGGTAGGAATTCCCCAAGCTAAGCTTCCTTTTTTACTGAAAGTTGAATAAATGAATTTGATTTTGTAAGTAAATAATCCCAAAAATTTCTTTTTTATGCAAAAAAAATACAGCCAACTTACTGCTATGTTGGCCATATCCAAGGCAAGTTTACGCGCCATTTTTAGAAGTCCCTCTGCCGTTGTGTTTAGTATTGCGTTTCCCTTAATTTTTATATTGGTATTTGGATTTATTGGGAGTGGCGGTAGAATATCGGTAAGTGTGGCGGTTGCTAAAAATTCTGATACGTTGAATCCTATCTATCTTGCCATGAAAAGTATTTCTGGTATAAAATTAATTAGAAAAGAAGGGGAGGCGCTAAAAGCAGATTTAGAAAAAGGAAGAATTACGGCTCTCATTGATATTCAGAAATCGATCAATCCCCAATCACCGTATGAAATAAAGTTGACCAGCTCAGACGCTGTAAATCCACAAAATGTACAAGTGTTACAGTCTATTCTCAATGCGGTAATTGGTGGAATCAATCAACAGCAATTTCCTGGCACGCCTACTATAGCTGTTGTGAATAAAATAGTAACCCAAATACCCGGTAGGGTATATAGAACCATAGATTTTATTTTACCCGGTCAGCTAGGATTCTCTTTATTAAGTGCAGGTGTTTTTGGGGTTGCTTTTTTGTTTTTTAATCTTCGCCAACAATTGGTGTTGAAACGATTTTATGCTACACCTATTAAACGGTCTTATATTGTTTTGGGTGAAACTTTAAGTAGGGTTATTTTTCAAATGATTACCGCAGTAGTAATTATAGTAGTGGGGCACTATGTATTTAATTTTACTTTGGTGCATGGTTTCTCAACCTTTGCCGACATAATGATTTTGAGTTTTATTGCGTTGATTCTGTTTATGGGATTTGGCTTTATTGTAAGTAGTTTGGCTAAAAGTGAAAGTGCCATTCCACCGTTTGCCAACTTAATAACATTGCCCCAATTTTTATTGGCAGGTACGTTTTTTTCCATTGACAATTTTCCTACTTGGTTACAACCTATTTCTCGGATACTGCCTTTAACACATTTTAATAATGCTATGCGCAGTATTGCATTTGAAGGAGCAGCTCTTGTAGATTGCACCAAAGAACTAGGCATTATGGGTATTTGGATTTTAGCAATTTATGCAGTGGCATTTAAAACTTTTAAATGGGAATAGTATGCGCTTTATTAAACTAGGAATGATAAGTGTAATTGCATTATTGGTGGTAGCTACCGCACTGGGACTGTTGTTTCCATCCAAGGTATTGGTGTCTAGGGCGGTTAATATAAAGTCTGCTAAAGCCCCTATTTATACGCTTGTAACTGATTTGCGTAACTGGAAAAATTGGGTTGAAGGGATGCAGGATTCCTCAGTAAAACTATTCTCTGCTACAGAAGCACAGATGGGTAAAACAAGATTGATGGTTACAGCCAAAACGGATTCAACGCTAAAAATAAATTGGCAACTAGCCAATGGAATAGTGCAGCAAAGCACTATTAGATTGATTGCAGATTCAAGCCAACAAATTACTGTAGTGCAGTGGCAATTTGTACAGTATTTACGTTGGTACCCTTGGGAAAGGTTTGGATCTATGATGAACGATAAAATTATAGGGCCACTAATGGAAAAAAACTTATCTAATCTCAAACAAAAAATTGAAAGTACACAAACAGCTCCTAATGATTAAATATATTTCTTAAGCGCTAACAACTAAAAACCCCTTCAGATTTTGAAGGGGTTTTTGTTAAGGGTAATAGATAATATTTAGTTAGCCGGATCTACAGGAGTATTCGGGTTATTGTCTCTTTCTCTAGTTGGATAAGGGAAGAAATTCCGCTTTCTTTCGCTTGCAGGTCGCCCAAATCTTCTACTATCTTCTAGTCGCATACCACTCATACAAAGCTCTATGCAACGTTGGCGGTAAATTTCATTTAATAAAGAGGGGGCGTCTACCGTGCCACTATATGCGGTAAGTCCTGCTCCAATACCCAATGGATCACTTGCGGGCATTTGTGTACGTACTGCATTAATTTCAGCAACAGCGGCTGTTAAATTTGGAGAAGTTTGGCGTACCAAGCATTCTGCTCTAATCAAACGCATTTCATCTGGAACATAAATTGGAATGGATTGTTGTGGTGAGGTAAAAAAGCCTCGCACCCTATACCTAGGAGCCACAGTTGCATTGATGCTTGTATAAAATGGAATCCTCATATCAGTGAGTTCTGGCGCCAATGTATTGGGTAAGCCAAATGTTGAATCTAATATTTGATAAATATTATTTGTAAAAGTAATATTTGTAAATATTGGGTTGGTTACTGCTGCATCAAATGCAAATATTGATCCCGTGTTAGACACTGTTACAGCATTGCTTGCAGTAATTGCAGTGGTGTAATCGGCTGCAAAAAGACTATACCTGGCAATTAGTGCATTGATGGTATTGGCAAAAAAAGCAGAATCTACAGAAGCAGGTACATTGGCAAAAAAAGTGGCACTTGCTGAATTGCTTGCGAGTGTTGTTTGCGCATTTTTTAGGGTAGTGACTGCTCTTTTAAATCCATCCATCCTTGTTTGAAATGTTGCTGGGGTGGTTAGGGTGCCTGGTGCAGCAGGAATTTGCTCAAAAAACATAGCCAGATTTCCAATAGCCAATGCTTTGTAAATACTAGCGTATGCTATTAATCCAGCAGCAAATTTCCGATCGCCCAAAGCAGTAGCACCTGCAATTACATTGTCTGCATCAAAGATAATTTTATTGTTCCAAGTCCACATATTACCTACAATACCATTCAGGTTATCTACGGCAGATCCACCTACAAATAAATTGGCTTCATCTGTATTTCCTGCATTCATTAAGCGGAACTCATTGGTTAATGCGCCAGCGGCGGTAATACTGGTGTAAACGGGACTAAGGCGCCCAATTGTATACACGTTTTGAAGACCGACTGCTACTCCAGCCATAGCTCTAGGGCTGGTAAAAGCACTTGAACTGTTAATGGCACCTGGATTGGTAAAGTCCTGCTTACAGCCTGCAAGGCCAGCGCCGATTAAAATAAAAAAGAATATTTTTTTCATATTATTTAGGTTGAATAAGTTAGAAATTTGCAACAACACCAATTTGATAAGTACGGGGAATAGGCACATTCCCAAAATCAACGCCTCTAAGCAAACTATTTTGTCCCGTTGCATTGGTCTCTGGGTCGTATCCTTTGTATTTATCCCAAGAAACTAGGTTTCTTCCCGCAAAGCTTACGGTTAAATTACTAAAAGCTCTATTGATTTTTCCGAAGTTATAGCTGATAGACATTTCACGGAGTTTGGTAAAAGAACCATTATCAACCCTCCACTCTTCAATGGCATAAGTCTGTTGAATATATCCCCTTGGTAAAACACCTGTTTGCTCTTTTTCGGCTAATTCACTACCGTTGCCCACACCTTGACGGGTTCTGTAATCTGCGTTAAAAACTTCAACGCCAGCAACTCTATCTAATTGAAATCCGAACGACCATTTTTTGTACGTAAAATTATTAATTAAAGTGGTGGTATACGTTGGATTGGGAGAACCTAAAACGGTTCTTAAAGTTTGAGCATTTGCACCAGCAGTAAATGGTAAGCCTGTAGCAGGATCTACAACAGGAGTTCCAAAAGGAGCACCATTTGCAGGTTGGGCACCACGAGCCTGAACAGGAATGCCAGCAGGAGTTAATAACTGGTTACCAGCGGCGTCTCTGGCAAAAAAGTTGGAATAAAATACGGGTGCATCATATCCGGGAATCAAAGCAAATACTGCTCCAGTACCGGTAGCAAAAGAAATAAAAGGAACACCTAGATTTTCAATTCTATTTTTATTCATGTTGAAATTGCCAGTCACTTCCCACTTGAAATCATTGGTTTTTATGGGTATTGCAGTTACTAGAATCTCAAATCCTTTATTGCTCAATGTACCCACGTTTTTACTTTCAGCAGGGAATCCAGAGCTGGGATCGTTGGTAATATTGGGTACCAATAAATCCGATACTTTCTTGCTGTAATAGTTGAAAGTGAATTGTAATCTATTATCGAGCATAATTAAATCGGTACCAATCTCAATTTCTTTTTGGCGTTCAGGTTTTAGGTCTGCGCTAATGCTGGTTGAAGGGGAAGTCAAGCTGGTTCTTCCTAAGAAAGGAGACACATTGTAAATATTGAAACGGTCATAAGCACCAATGCCAGTTAGATTACCACTTTCTCCATAAGCGGCCCTTATTTTCCAGGTGTTAATGTATTTGTCCAATGCAGATTTCCTAAAGAATGCGCTTTCTGAAATAATATAGTTACCACTTAGTTTAGGATAGAAAAAATTTCTATTGTTTTTATCAAAAACACTGGATCCATCAATTCTTCCAGCAGCAGTAAAAAATAATTGGTTATTAAATTTAAAATTTTGTTGTACAAAAAACCCACGGATAGAACGTTCTGATCTTCCATCTGAATTGGGTAATATAGTACTGCCTCCCGTAACGGTTGAAATGCCTGGAAGTAAGCCGCGACTTTGAGCCAAAATATACTGCGATTTTTCATATTGCTCTGAATAACCGAACTGCGTAACTGAGGCAAGCTTTGCACTGATTTGTGTAGAGTAAGTAAAGTTTAAATCGTGGTTAAAAAAACTTGAATTAAAACTGGCAGCACTGGCATAGCCATTCTGGGTAGGATCGAGTGTAATGCCACCTCCGTAATTTCCAGGTCCTGCATTATAGGTAAAGGGAGGAATAAAAGTAGTACCGTTTTGATTGATATTGTCAAAACCTGCAGTATAGTCAATTACCAAGCCCTTAGCTGGAAATAACTTAAATCCAATATTAGAAATGGTTCTGCTGGTAACATTCCTCTGCTTGATATCATTGATAACAGTCAGCGGGTTGATTCTGCCCCTTTCACCCACGGCCATTAGATTTCCATTGGCATCTCTTGCATTAATATCATGAAAATTACCAATAATATTAATTGAATTTATGGGGGAGAAAAATGTATTCCCATCTGGCTTTTCATTGGTTGCATTGTTGGTATAATTGATGCCTGCATTCCATGACAACCATTTGTTAACGGTATTATCTAGGTTTAACCGAAAACCATAACGGGTATTGTCAGTGCCTCTGATAATACCTTGATTAGAATTGTAATTTAAGGAAGCAAAATACCTCATTTTATCTTGGCCACCTGTGATGGAGATATTATTATCGGTGCCGTATCCAGTCCTGAAAATCTGGTCTTGGTAATCATAGCGGCTAACTTGGGTAGTTGTAAGTGCAAGTGGCAATTGAATAATATCCTGCGTTAAAGCACCAGGTCCATCTGTAGGGCCTCCAAATTTGGTGGTGGATCTATTTACAATCAAACGCTTTCTCAGTTCATTTACATTGGCCCTAGAGCTAAAAGTAATTTTAGGAGCACCTGTACTTCCTCTTTTAGTAAAGATTTGTACCACACCAGCATTAGCACGACTACCATAAATGGCTGCTGCTGCGGCACCGTTTAGAACTTCAATTCTGTCAATATCATTGGGATTGATGTCAACCATTCTATTTTGTCCCACACTACCGCTGCCATCATAATCAGATTGTGCATTGGTAACACGAGCATTCGAGTTATTGATAATAACCCCATCAATAATGTAAAGAGGATCCGAAGAACCAGAAATAGAACTTACCCCGCGCAATTTTACACTCATTCCACCAGCAGGATCACCAGAGTTCTGTGTGATTTGTGCTCCGGCAACCTTACCCTGTAAAGCTGCGATGGCATTGGGGGAAGCTGCATTGGCAATTTGACTGGCTTTTACAGTCCCAATAAAATTACCCAATTGCTTTTTGGTAGTTCCTTGTGAAGTACCGGTTACCACCACTTCATCCAATCCAGTTGCGTCTTCTTTCAAAGTTATATCCACTGCCATATTTGTAGCAGTACTGGAAATAGTAATGTTTTTTTCAACTGATTTAAATCCTAGCGAAGAAAAAACAATATCGTATTTGCCATTTTTCAGGTTTGCGATTAATTGATACACCCCGTCAGAATTAGACGCAGTACCGGTTCCACTATTCTTAATTTGAATTGTGGCACCTGAAACAGGCATTCCTTTACCGTCAGTAATTTTTCCTTTAATGGTGGTTTGGGCTGTTAAGCCAATCGTTAGGAATATGCCGAGGAGAAGGGAAAAAACCTTCGACACAACCTTTAGTTTGCCAATGATGACATTCATATGCATGTTGTTTTGGTTGTTAAATGAACAATTGAAGATATGAAATTTGCGGGTAATTTCTGTTTTTGTAGAAATATTAAGCTTAAAATTCAATTAATTGCTCAATATTATCGTAAATACTGCATAATTCCGCATTGCTTATGCAATATGGCGGCATGGTATAAACCGTGTTTCCAAGCGGTCTGATATAAACGCCGTTTTGCATACTTTTAGCCGTAAGGGAAGCACCAATTTTATTGAGGTATTCGTCTTTACCCGAATCTATTTCAAAAGCCAATATGGTTCCGATTGTACGAATATTTTTTAATCCTTTTTTGCCTGCTAACTTTTCAGCGAAGGCTATGTTTTGTTGCCCAATCCAAGCTATTTGTTGCATGCACATTGGTTGTTCTAATAAATCCAAGCTGGCCAAAGCAGCCGTGCATGCCAATGGGTTGGCGGTAAATGAATGTCCATGAAAAAAAGTCTTCTTCAAATCGTCCTCCAGATATGCTTGATAAATTGCATCCGTACAAGCGGTAACTCCCAATGCCATTGTGCCACCAGTTAAGCCCTTACTTAGGCAAATAATATCTGGTGTATGGTGCATATAGTTGCTTGCAAATAATGCTCCAGTTCTTCCAAAGCCCGTCATTACTTCATCTGCAATACAAATAATATTTGCTTGTTTTACGGTAGCTAATAGCTCATTTAACAGTATGGGATCTGTCATCCTCATGCCACCAGCACCTTGTACTAGGGGCTCATAAATAAATGCAGCAATTTCATCACCATTTGATTCTACAACTGATTTAATATCTTCGATATTCTCAGCAGTAGGCGTATCTATAAAAATCACTTCAAACAATAAATCATGAAACGCCAAAGTAAATACAGATCTGTCGCTTACGCTCATGGCACCAAAAGTATCGCCATGGTAACTATGGTTAAAAGCAAGTATTTTCTTTCTTTGGGGCATGTTTTTATTCCACCAAAATTGAATGGCCATTTTCAACGCTACTTCAGTGGAGGTAGATCCATTGTCGCTGTAAAAAATGCGACTAAAATTTCCGGGTAAGATTGAAATAAGTCTTTCTGCCAATTCCACAGCAGGAGCATGTGTAAACCCAGCAAAAATTACTTGTTCCAATGTTAACGCTTGGTGGTAAATTTTTTCGGCAATATAAGGATGTGCGTGTCCATGTAAATTAACCCACCAGCTACTAATAGCGTCAATATATTCATTGCCCTGTTCATCAATTAATAAACTTCCCTTACCAGAAATAATTGGAAGGGGGTTTGCCATATTTTTTTGTACGGTAAAGGGATGCCAAATCACTTTTTTATCTCTCTCTGCTAAATTCATGGTACAAAAATAAAGGGGAAAAGCAGAATACATGCAACGCTCAGTACTTATTGGTTGTCAATAGTCTGCATGAATGATGAGATTCAACTGATAAAAGATTGCTTAAAAGGCAAAAGAAGCGCGCAGAAAGCACTGTACGATCGCTTTTCTGAGCAAATGTTGGGCGTGTGTTATCGATATGTCAAATGCAGGACTGATGCTGAAGAAGTATTGCAAATTGGATTTATCAAGGTATTCAAGTATCTAGAACAATTCAGGTCAGAAGGTGATCTTGGAGCATGGATAAGAAGAATTATGGTGAATTCGGCCATTAATTACTTGAAAAGAAAACCACAATACCAGCTAGACTTATCTTTTGATGAAAACCCCTTGCATCCGGTTGATACTCGTGAGCCCGATGCGGCATTGAATTTAAAAGATTTGTTGAGATTGATTCTTCAACTTCCAGTTGGATACCAAACCATCTTTAATCTGCATGCCATTGAAGGATATACGCATGTAGAGATTGCCAAATTATTGGGAATTCATGAAGGTACTAGCAGGTCGCAATATGCTCGTGCAAGGGCTTTACTCATCAATTGGCTGGATCAATCTTCGGTTAACCATAAAAAAAATACTTATGTCCGATAAAATATTTGAAGAGCGGGTGAAAGCAGAGTTTCACAATTTTGGGCTAAGGCCCGATGCTACTGTTTGGGCGGAGGTAGAAGCCAGCCTACAGCCCAAAAGAAAAAAGAGGGTGATTGTATGGTTTTTATTATTTGGATTATTATTTGGAGTTGGCTTTTTGGCTTACCAAACCACTCACCATTCTGTAGAAAATAGCAAGGATTCTATAGCTGTAAAAGCCAATGCAAAAACTGGTTCTCAAAAGCGGGTGCTATTGGAGGGAAAAGAAAATGGCGCTGCTATTGAACTTGGGGAGGAGGCTGATAATAAAACTAAAATCAGTAAGCAGCCTATCATTCAGTTGGGACAATTTTATGCTAAACCAAGTTTTGAAAAACCGCTTGTGAATGAAAACAACGCCACTTCAACACCCATACTTTTAGGGAATACCGCTGCCAATAAACAATCTCTTGAGGCTTCTCAGTCGCTTCAGCCTGAACTGGTATTGGTTCATTTAAAGGAAGATAAAAGCGACTCCATACCTACCTCATTAAAAGATACACTCGCAATAGTTGCTAAGCTAAATAGCGATAGTAGCTCTGGGAAAAAAGAGCATAAATCTAATCCCAAATGGCAATGGAGTGTTGCTGCAACAGCTGGCATTAGTGTGCTACGCTCAGGATTATTTACGGGCGATAAAACCTACGATATTGCACAGTATATCGGTAATTTTAATTCAATACCTTCATCAGCCATCAGTTTTAGTAAACCCAATACTACTTCAGCCAAATCTTATGATATCTCAATCCAACTAGAAAAAATGATTCGCAAACAAATGGGATTGCAATTTGGAGTTGGGTACACGCTCTATCAGAATCATATATCGGTAGGTACAAAAGTGGCTACAACACCCAGTACCGCTCTGCGATTTTTAGCAGATAATGCAGAGAAATCAGCACAGGATGGTTTTTATTATTATAATGGTGAGCAAAATGAATATACCAACCAATACCATTTTTTACATTTTTCTACAAGTGCATTCAAATTGCTACAACTAACCAAGTTGTTATCTATTCGTATGAATATTGGTTTAATGGGTAGTTATTTATTTGCCAGTAATGGGCTACACTACATCACAGGAAAAGATGTTTTGGTGAAAAATAATAGCCTACTTAATAAATGGCAAACGGGTGCAATAGCAAGTGTGGAGATGGGAATAGGTAAAAAGCCATGGATATTTCTTGGGCCAGAATTCAGGTATCAGTTCACCAATTTATCGGTACTGAGTGGAACTAGCCAACATCTTGGCCTTGCAGGAATAAGGCTTCGAATTAATTTGCCCCAAAAAATAAAATCCGTGCAACGGTAATATGCTGGGGCTTGTCAATATATAAATTCTATAACCAATAAATAGAAATATATGAAACCAATTATGCTATTATTTACAAGTGCGTTTCTATTGCTTTTTTCGGGTTGTGTAAAAGATGCTGTATCCGAGTCGTATACATTTTACCGACCAGTATATAAAACCAAAGCATCCGTACAAAACGCTATTACCACAGTTGCGTCCTCATTAATAAGCAATGCAGGAAAGATCGTGTTGAAAGACCATTATATATTTTTAAATGAAGTAGATAAAGGGGTGCATATTATTGATATAGCCAATCCTGCCAAACCGGTAAATCTCTATTATATAGCAATTCCTGGCTGTGTTGATATTGCAGTGAACGGTAATTATTTGTATGCAGATTGTTATACTGACTTGGTTACCATTGATATTAGTAATCCTGCAAATGCAAGACTTAAAAAAGTGAACGAAGGTGTTTTTCCACACCGTATTTATAACGGTTATTATTTAGATACCACCCATATTATTACAGAATGGGTAAAGGTTGATACGGTTGTAAAATCTCGGTTTACTGGAACATTAACCCAATCAATTACTCAAAACATCAACCTGAGAAATAGGGCTGTTATGGATTTTGCGTCTGTTGCCAATTCAAAAGCTTTTTCTGGCGGATTTGGTGTTGCAGGGTCAATGGCACGGTTTGCTTTATCAAACGAGCGAATGTATACCGTTAGTAATACCGATTTAAAAGTATTCAATATCAGCCAAGCTGCATCACCTGAATTTACTGGTAAGCAAGCACTTCCACTAGGAGATATTGAAACCATATTCCCGTACAAGCAAAACCTTTTTATTGGGAGTAGATCTGGGATGTTTATTTACAATACCATCAATCCAGATCAACCTAAAAAACTTTCACAATTCACTCATGCTAGATCTTGTGATCCAGTTATTGCAGATGATAATTTTGCTTATATCACACTATGGGGAGGAAGTTTTTGTGGCGGATTTTCTAATCAACTTGATATAGTTGACATTCGCAATTTATCTGCTCCAACACTTTTAAGAACCCATCCATTAACTTCCCCCAAAGGATTGTCAAAAGATGGTGATTTACTAATGATCTGCGATGGAAATGAAGGTTTAAAATTAATAAATGTGGCAACAGCTTCTTTTATCAAATCAGTTAAAACTGTTGGCGGTTTTGAAGGAACTGATGTAATTGCTTACAATGGTATTGCAATTGTAACTGCCAAAGATGGGTTGTATTGTATTGATTATTCCAATCCTGAAAAAGCATTTATTGCTGGAAAAATCGGAATTTTTGCGCATTAATTTTATGGCTTTTATTAAAATATATTCAATGAAATTCTTACTATTTTCTTTGCTATTTTTTGGAATATTTTCTGTTGCGCTTGCACAAAAAAATAAATTGAATTACCATATTGCCCCACAAATTAGTTTGCTTAACGGAGATCAATCCGTTAGTGGCCAATTGGGTTTGATAGGAGTATGGGAAAAGAACAAATGGGGATTTGGATTGGGTGCAGCCATTGATTACTATAAAGTAAGAACTGCACCCTTCTTTTTTACCAGTCACTATTATTTAAATCAATCCAAACAATTGGCCATTTATGCTTCTTTGGGATTGAATATGGCCTGGCCGCTCGAAAACCAATTCACAAATAATTTAAATAGGGGAGGATGGGGAAGTATTCAGCACAAAGGTTTTACCAATGGGGCTTACGCCGATTTGGGTATTCGATATTCTTTAGCGAATACTAAGTTGAAAGGCTTAAGTATTGCCCTTGGATATTCAATGAAGACTACCAAAGAAAATTTTACAGAAACTATTTTTATGCCGGTTATTGGAGGCATGCCCAACTCAATAATAGTTCCTAGAACACTGGAATACAAATTCAATAGAATTGCAATTACAATTGGGTATCGGCTTTAATTTTTTCCGTATCATGCCACTGAATAAACTTTAGGTTGCGTTGAATGCCGCTGAATTTTGTCCGCTTCAAGGGGCTATGCTTAAATATACTATTGAATGTTTCTAAAGAAATTTCTTCCCAATCTTGGGGGCTGAAATTTAGTACAGAAGCAAGTGGACTAAACGCTGGTTCCTCATGTGGTTTGCTGAAGCGATTCCAGGGACAAACGTCTTGACAAATATCGCAACCAAATATCCAATCATTGAATTTTCCCTTCATCTCTTCAGAAATAAGTGCGTCTTTTAACTCAATGGTAAAATAACTGATGCATTTACTTCCATCTATAACTTTATTCTCTAAAATGGCATCTGTGGGACAAGCCTCAATACATTTGGTACAGGTTCCACAATAGTCTTTAGCAATAGGATCATCATATTTCAGCTCAATATCTACAATTAAAGTAGCGATAAAAAAAAAGGAACCCGACTGTTTGTGAATAAGGTTTCCATTTTTGCCCACCCATCCCAATCCGCTTTTAATAGCCCACGCCCTTTCTAAAACAGGAGCAGAATCTACAAATCCCCGTCCATTAAAATTGCCTATCTCTTTTTTTGCACGATCAAAAAAAATATGCATTTGTGATCTGATGGTATCATGGTAATCATTCCCCCATGCATATTTAGCTATGGATGGGGCTGAGGGTGACTGTTGTTCCGAAGGGTAATAATTTTTAAGTAGTGTGATTACCGATTTGGCTCCTGGAACTAATTTTTGTGGATCCACCCTTAACTCAAAATGGTTTTCCATATACAGCATTTTTCCATGCATGCCTTTATTAAGCCATTGTTCTAATTTTCGTGCATCGTCATCAAGTGGGCCAGCTTTTGCAATACCACAATAGGAGAAGCCCAATTCTGCAGAAAGTGTTTTAATGAATTGCGTTTGCTTGTCTATTAACAACATATATTTATTTACAGTTGGCAATAATCTGCTGGTCGATTGTTTTTTTCAATGAAAGATATATTTCTCTACTTTCTTCTCCTAAGAGACTTTTGGCAAAAAAAACAACTGCATATCCCCTGCACTTATCAATCATTGGCCAGGTGCCGAATAAACCCGGGCTCGCAACTACGGTTGAGTTTCCCTGCTCATCTGTTTCTAAAATCCATTCGCCCAACCCATAATTATATCCAGTAGCAGCTTTGGGTGCGTACTTAATCATTGCTGCAGTAGTTTGGGTTTTTTGCATTGCTTCAATAGATTGCTCCGTTAAAATACGTTTTCCATTGTACATTCCTTTGTTTAAAAGCATAGATAAAAAGTTCATATAATCATTGGCGGTAGAGACTGCTCCACCAGAAGGATTGGTGGCAAACAAACCAGAAAAACTTGTGTTGCGCATTTGCATGGGCCTTAGTATTTTCTCTTGCATCAGTTGCTCAAACCCTTTTCTGGTAGCCACTTCCATCACCCTGCCCGCAATATTCAATCCAATATTTCCATACCTAAACTCTAATCCTGGGTTGGCTACAATATCTTTTTTTGAAGCAAATTCATCTACTTCTTCTTCTAAGCTGCTGTATTTATTCCGCTTCAAAATAGAACTTAACTTAATAGGTTCTGATTCAATACCTACCAAGTGAGATAAACAATGCCTCAGCGTAATATACCCTTTACTATACTTACTGAATATGGGTAAATATTTACTTACCCTATCATCTAGCGAAATTTTGCCTTCATCTACCAATACCATCATCAAAGCAGCCGTAAGCCATTTGCTACAACTTGCAATAGGTGCCTGTGTTTTTGGGTTGAACTCACCCACCGCTTTGGTGTAAATAATTTTACCGTCTCTATAAACCAACACCACCAAATCATTACCCAAATCTTTTTTTGCTTTTTCAATTTGTGTGTCTAATTCTTGAAAATTATATTGGGCATGGGTGGACTGTAAGAATAGCAGGAAAGAGGCAACTAGACTGACTTTAAAGCATATTCTAATATTTTTTAACGACATATTTTCCGATATTTTGTGTTGGATTGTGATTTGTCTACTTTATAAAGTTAAGTTTATTTTATTCACCATTGTTTTCAATACTATTAAAATATGAACCTAAGTAATTATACCATTAAAGCTCAGGAAGCCATTCAATTGGCTCAGCAACTTGCCTATAACAATGGCAATCCCGCTATTGAAACAGTCCATTTACTAAAAGCATTGCTCAGTGATAAAGATTCTCCCATCGATTTTTTGTTAAAGAAAAACAATGTGAATCCATTATTTGTGCAGCAGAAACTTGAGGAGCAATTAAAGAAATTACCCAAACAGACTGATGGAGAACCTGCACAGTCAGCAGGTAGGGATTTTAGTTCAGCATTGTTAAAAGCAAATGCAGCACTGGGTTTATTTAAAGATGAATTTATTACGCAGGAGCATTTATTGTTGGGGATGGTACAGTTGAAAGATGAAACAGCAAAAACTCTTATTGCTGCGGGCTTATCAGAAAAGGGCTTGATTGCTGCTATAAAAGAATTGAGGAATGGAGATAGTATCCAATCTCAGGTACAGGAAACGAAGTTGCAGGTGTTGAATAAGTTTGCCATCAACTTGAATGAAAAAGCTCGTCAAGGCAAACTAGATCCTGTGATTGGAAGAGATGAAGAAATTAGAAGAACCTTGCATATTCTTACCCGTCGCTCAAAAAACAATCCCATTTTAGTAGGAGAACCTGGTGTTGGTAAAACAGCTATTGTAGAAGGGCTTGCCATGCGTATTGTGAATGGAGATGTTCCTGAAAATTTAAAGTCAAAAATTATTTATACGCTCGATATGGGTCAACTCATTGCCGGTGCAAAATACAAAGGTGAATTTGAGGAGCGATTAAAAATGGTGGTAAAAGAAGTGGCTGAGAGCGATGGGGAAATCATTCTTTTTATAGATGAAATACATACCCTAATTGGTGCTGGCGGAGGTGAAGGCGCTATGGATGCTGCCAATATTTTAAAGCCTGCATTGGCAAGGGGCGAACTTCGTGCTATTGGTGCCACTACTTTGAATGAATACCAAAAATATTTTGAAAAAGACAAGGCATTGGAACGTCGATTTCAAAAGGTGGTAATTAATGAGCCGACCGTAGAAGATGCCATTTCTATTCTTCGTGGATTAAAAGATCGCTATGAAACACATCACCATGTGCGCATAAAAGACGAAGCCATTATAGCCGCAGTAGAATTATCTAATCGTTATATTACCGATCGTTTTTTGCCAGATAAAGCCATTGATTTAGTTGATGAAAGTGCAGCCAAACTTCGCCTTGAAATGAATTCAATGCCCGAAGAATTGGATAAATTAGAGCGACAAATTCGTCAACTAGAAATTGAAAGAGCTGCCATTAAGCGTGAAAAAGATGAAGGTCAGTTGCGTGCGCTGAATATTGAAATCAGCAACTTAGCTGTTGAAAGAGATACGCTGAAAGCCAAGTGGATGCAAGAAAAGGAGCTGGTAGAAAAAGTGCAGACCGCCAAGGCAACAATAGAACAATTGAAATTAGCTGCAGAGCAGGCCGAAAGAAATGGTGAATATGGTAAGGTAGCTGAAATACGTTACGGAAAAGTACAAGAACAAGAATCAATCATTACTGCGGTAACGGAACAATTATTATTAAGTACTGAAAAACGGTTACTGAAAGAAGAAGTTGATGCAGAAGATATTGCTGCAAATATTGCTAAAGCAACGGGTATACCTGTCGCTAAAATGTTGCAAGGAGATCGTGAGAAATTATTAACACTTGAAGCTGAACTACACAATCGGGTGGTGGGACAAGAAGAAGCTATTGGTGCTGTTGCCGATGCCATCCGAAGAAGTAGGGCAGGGTTGCAAGATCCTAAAAAACCAATTGGGTCGTTCATCTTTTTGGGTACAACCGGTGTGGGCAAAACCGAATTGGCCAAAGCATTGGCTGCTTATTTATTTAACGATGAAACAATGCTTACCCGTATTGATATGAGTGAATACCAAGAGAAGCACGCTGTTTCTCGGTTGGTAGGCGCACCTCCAGGGTATATTGGATATGAGGAAGGAGGGCAGCTCACAGAAGCTGTTCGCCGTAAGCCTTACAGTGTTGTGCTGCTTGATGAAATAGAAAAAGCACACCCTGATGTGTGGAATATTTTATTACAGGTGCTAGACGATGGAAGGTTAACAGATAATAAAGGTAGGGTAGTGAATTTTAAGAATACTATTATTATTATGACCAGTAATATAGGTAGCCACCTCATTCAAGATGCATTTGAATGTGTTGAAGAAAACGGGATAGAAAAAGCTACGGACAAAGCCAAAGCTGAAGTGATGCAACTGTTGAGACAAACCATTCGCCCCGAATTTTTAAATAGGGTGGATGAAATAATTATGTTTAGTCCCCTTGCCAAAAAGCAGTTAAAAGGTATTGTAGCTATACAGTTAAAGGGGCTACAAAAACTAGTTGCAGAAAATGATATCAATTTAGTATTTAGTGATTATTTGGTCGATTATTTAATTGAACAAGGTTATGATGCTCAAATGGGTGCAAGGCCATTAAAGCGACTGATTCAAAAAGTAATTGTAAATGATTTAAGCAAGAAAATCTTAGCTGGTGAAATTGATAAGACCAAGCCAGTTTTGGTAGATGTATTTGATGGGATGGTAGTATTTAGAAATGAGGAATAAAATAGATTTGGTTTAATTAATTATCTGGATCATTTTTTTTTATTTTTCTCAATTGCTTTAATTGTATTTAGTTCATTTAAACGGATGATTTAGTTTGTACAAATTAGATCATATTTGCAAGTACAAATAGTTAATTATGGCAAGGGGCAAAAAAGCAGCAATTGGATTTATCTTCATCACTTTGTTGATAGATGTAATTGGGTTTGGACTCATTATTCCAGTAATGCCAAAATTGATTTCCGATTTATTAGGCATCAATAATATAAGTGTTGCTGCCCAATATGGGGGATGGCTCACATTTGCCTATGCCATTATGCAATTTTTATTTGCACCTGTTTTAGGCAATTTAAGCGACCAATATGGGAGGCGACCTGTATTGCTAATTTCCTTATTTGGGTTTGGAATTGATTATCTTTTCTTATCCTTTGCGCCAACAATTGGATGGTTATTTATAGGTAGACTGATTGCTGGGGTAACAGGGGCTAGTTTTACCACAGCTACTGCATATATAGCTGATATCAGTACGAACGAAAACAGAGCCCAAAATTTTGGCATGATCGGAGCTGCATTTGGAGTTGGATTTATCATTGGCCCTATGTTGGGAGGTATATTGGGTGAATATGGTGCGAGAGTACCTTTTTTTGTTGCGGCAGGGCTGGCGCTTGCCAATGGTTTATATGGTTATTTTGTTTTGCCCGAATCGCTGGATAAGTCAAATAGAAGACCATTTGAATGGAGAAGAGCCAATCCTGTAGGCTCGCTGATGCAGCTTAAAAAATATCCAGCAGTAGCTGGGTTGGTAGTGTCGTTGGTATTAATTTATCTGGCTTCACATGCAGTACAAAGTAATTGGAGCTTCTTTAATATAGAAAAATTTCATTGGTCGCCTAAAAAGATTGGAATATCATTGGGCTTGGTAGGGCTTTTGGTTGGAGGGGTACAGGGAGGCTTGGTACGTATTGTAAATCCCAAGATAGGCAACGAAAAAAGTATTTATTATGGGTTGGCACTTTATACATTGGGATTGCTACTTTTTGCCTTTGCATCAGAAAGTTGGATGATGTTTGTATTTTTAATTCCCTATTGTTTAGGGGGCATTGCCGGGCCAGCACTTCAATCTATTATTTCAGGAAATATACCTCCGAATGAACAAGGTGAATTACAAGGAGCACTTACCAGTTTAATCAGTGCTACATCCATAATTGGGCCTTTAATGATGACCAATTTGTTTGCCTATTTTACAGCAGCTTCAACACCTATTTATTTTCCAGGAGCAGCTTTTTTGTTGGGAGCTATTTTTATGGCGTTCAGTCTCGTATGGGCATATCGGGGCTTACATACAAAGCGGGTAAAAAAATAAAAGCCCTGCCAAACCGACAGGGCCTACACATATCCCCCGATATGTGGTTGAGAAAGCTTATTTAGTTAGTTCAGTATATATGTATAGTAAAGACTTTTTTTCTGGTTTGATGGAAAAAGCTGGGGTATTGCCTACCGCACTTATATTCAGTTTGCCGAAATAATACTGCTTTCCTATTACAGAAATTGAAATGAGTTTTATCTTTTTCTGGTTGGGAAAATTATCGGCCACAAATGTTCTGGATATATAGTCTGCTTTTAGTGGAACCACAGTTTTATGGTCTTCGAATATGGCAAATACCAATGTGTTTTTATTGGTAAAATTTAAGGGTAAGAAAGCAGATAATTTTGATGTTGTAAAAGAAGACTCCATGGGCTTGGCTACTGCAATCCAACGCAGTTGCTTGGCTGTAATCTCATATCCTTTTAAAGATAAACCACTTGCGGTTTGCATCATAAAGGTAGTAGCCTGTGATTGTGTTGGCGTATTATTGCCCCAACTGAAATTAAAGTCAATACCCGAAGATATAAGTGGAGATGATTCAATGCCTGTATACACTTTCATGTCATTATCCGCTTTATTGTCTTTGTTTATAAAGCGAATAGTGTAACTGCTATATGGGAGGAGTGATAATTCTTGCTGTTCTTTTAATACCCTAATAAACAATGCCCCATCAGATTCAAGAGGGATATTGTTATGGGTTGTTTTACCTGCAAAAATAAAATCGCTTGCCTTTTCCAATCGAATCACCTGAACCAAAAGTTTGCCAGTTATCTTACCTGTTTGGGCAGTATTGGTGAAAATATTAGCAGGAAAATTTAGCTCAAGATTATTGGGTAAGTAAATGGTAGTATTGGTTTCCGCATTGATAGTGTCAGAAAAATATAATGGAAAAGTAGCTTCTGCCAAAGTGTGAATAGCGGCAGTTCTAGGAATGTTTTTTGCCCAAACAGTATCATTCAACGGGTTGGATATGCTGTAAGAAACAAAATCTTCTGATACTTCTTTATTGCAGGCAAAAGCCAGTGTAATAAGAAATAAGAAAAGAAGTTTTTTTACTGGTTGCATATAGTTAGGTATTGCTAGAGATACTGTACAAATTGATTTTGCTGCCTTACCGTTTATTTAGGTTGAATCGTACACCCAGCGAGAGCCCCCCCACACTAAATTTTTGCTTATAAGCCGCTCCAGGCCTATTCATATCTGAAAGATTGAATCTAATATAGGGTTCCGCAAAAATTTGGGTGCTGTAATTCAAGCGCTTTGCAAATGATACTCCGGCATACAATCCCAATCCTATGTTTTTTTTGTGCACCATTTCGGTAGGCTTACTAATATTTAAAAGTGTGAGGCTACTATCGAATATCATTCCTTGATACCAACTGGTTAAATTTAAAATTACACCTGCGGTAAGACCTATTTTAAAGTCTTCATTGCCAAATTGATACCCAAAAAGAATGGGCAAGTCAATGGATCGATACCTGTTTTTTACTTGATTGTTTTTAAAGCCAATTTGTTGTAAGGTACTGGTATCGCTGATGATGGTAGTATCTCCTGGAGCTCGTATTATTACTCTCTGTGTAACTACGGTAGTAGTTCTGATTTCATTTTCTGTTCGGTATGAAAATTTTTCATTGATTTGAGAAAAATTTAGGCCTGATTTAATTGAAAAGTGGTTGTTGATAGGTTTGCCAATTCTAAATCCTACAGAGTAGCTAATTCCAGCGGTTTCACTGCTGTCTTTCCTACTCAAGAATTGTTCACTTGCGCTATAATTGGTGATAGATTTAGTTGCGTAATCAGGGCCAAAATACAATTCGAAATCCCAATCTGTATTGTGTAATTTTTTGTCGGATGGACAGATAATAATATTTTTCAGCTTACCAGATTCATTAAAATTAGGGATTGTTTTTTTTACAAAAGCGTTGTATAAAATCCGCTTTCTTACAATAAATACATTGCCCGCTTTTTCTGAAGTAAGAAAGGATGCTTCTGTTTCAATGTTTTCAGGCAAGGGTAATTTAGTTTGCATGAAATTAACAACTGCTTCCTTTTTAGTAGGCTTTATAATAAATGTGCTATTGTTATTGCTTTCTTTTCTGAATTGCTTATTAGATGTTTGCGTAGATATATTTATTCCAGCAGTGGAATTTAGAATGGTACTGCTTGATTTTTTTTTGGTGTTAACCAGTACAGACTCTGTGGCTAACTTTTCATTATTGGGCAGTTCAGATTTCGCTTCCTTTAAAACAAGTGAAGTAGCCGTTGATTTTTTCTTCCATTTTGCAATATTAGAAACTGAAAGGGAGTTTTCAGATCTACTGGCTGAAAATATTTCAGTTGAATGAATTTTCTGGTAATATAAATAAGCGGAAATACTGCCAGCAAGTACCAATGCTATGATAGAGGCTGCTATCATAGACGTTCTAGGAATAAAGAAAAATAATCTTCTTCTTTTTTCTTGAACTGGCTTTACTTTATCCCATAAGCCAGCGGGAACCGGTGCAATTAAGTTTGCCAATTGATCTTTTACAAAAGAATCAAAGGACAGGTCGGTACTAGCTACAGGTATAGCGGAATGAATTTTATTCCACAACTTGGCTGAAACTGTTGCATCGTACTCGTGCAGTTTTTGATTAATAATATGGTCGAATTCCTCGTTGGTCATTTACACGGCAATCTTTTGTAACTGTAAAATTTGGGATTGTAACATTTTTCGAGCTTTCACAAGTTGACTTCTACTGGTACCTGCTTGAATATGAAGCATTTCCGCAATCTCATCGTGGCTATACCCTTCAATAACACTTAGGTTAAAAACAGTTCTATATCCTTCGGGCAATGCGCTTATTAATTTCATTAGATCTTCTTCTCCCAAGTGTGTAAAAGCAGATGGATCAATTTGTGGCATGCCAGATTGGTGGTCTTCAATCTCTTTAAAGCTCATTTTCTTGCGCTCCAAATGCCTAATACATGTGTTTACCACTATTCGCCTAATCCAGCCCTCAAATGAGCCTTCAAATTTGAATTGGTTTATATAATTAAATACTTTAATAAAAGCATCTTGCATCATGTCTTCCGCTTCCATACCGTCCTGCGAATATCTAAGACATACGCCCATCATTCTACCTGCGTGTTTTTCAAACAGCAAGCGCTGGCAAGCGGGATCTTGCCTAATACAACCTTTAATGAGCTCATGTTCTGTCAAAGCAGGCTATTTTTAGGTGATACAAATGGTAGACTCCTAATTGAATAAAATCGTTGCTTTGGAGCGTAAAACAGCAGTGCTTTACAATAAAAGTGCCAAAAGTTGAACGCTGGTAAACACTTTATTTCCTATAACTGATTTATACGGTTAAAAACTGGCTATGAATATAATCAACCACACTCACCAAACTTCCTGTTTCTCTATACACTTTTAACTGTCTATCGGCACCAGTGCCCATTTCAAATATTTTGGTAATATGTTCAATTACGTGTCTACTGCCAAGTTCATCTAATACATCGTCTACAAAATCGAGTAATTCATAAATAAGTGCCTTGGTATCTACTTCGGTTTCTTTGCCAAAATCTATCAACTTACCATCAATACCATATCTGCCAGCCCTCCATTTATTTTCATTAATTAGGGAGCGTTGATAAATCATAAAATTGAGATTTTGGTTTCTCAGTTTATAAATTTTAGCACAGATGGCTTGAAAAAGTGCGGCGATGGCCATGGTTTCCATGATGGTCATGGGCACATCGCAGATTCTAAATTCAACCGTATTAAAGAAAGGATGAACCCGTAAATCCCACCATATTTTTTTGGCATTATCAATACAATTGGTCTTGATTAATAGGTTTACATAATTCTCATACGCTTCAATACTTTCAAAATAGTCGGGAATGCCTGTACGCGGAAATTTATCGAATACTTTGGTTCTAAAAGATTTGTAACCCGTTTCTCTGGACTCCCAAAAAGGCGAATTGGTACTTAAAGCGTACACATGCGGTAAAAAGTAACGGGCAGTATTGGCAATATGAATGGCCATTTTTCTGTCTTCCATTCCAACATGAACATGAAGACCGAAAATTAAGTTGCTTCTAGCAGCCTCTTGTAATTCATTTACAATTTGGTTGTATCGAACGTGATCGGTGATGAGTTGATTCTCCCAGTGACTAAAAGGATGTGTTCCAGATGCCCCTACCCATAATCCAAGATCGCCAGCAATTTGTGCAATATTACCTCTTAGCGAAGCAACATCTTCAAAAGCTTCATCTATATTTTTGCAAATATCAGTACCTACTTCTACCACTGCTTGGTGCATTTCTGCCTTTACTTTATCCTTTAAAGTTTCCTGACCCAGCAATACAATTTTTTGTTCATGGCTTCTCAATTCCCTTGTTTCAGGATCAATTACCATATATTCTTCCTCAACACCTAAAGTAAAGTGTTTGTAACTGAGATTTCCCATGCTCAATATAATTTTTTTCCTGAAGCACTGCGTTTAATATATTCACCCCATGTAAGGTTATCTGCATTTTCTACTTGTGATTGTGCTTTTTCAATGGCAAAATTTGCAGCGGCTTCAACCACCCAGTCAAAGTTTTCTTGACCAACACTTTTAAGATCTGCGTCTGGTGCTGGATTGCAAAAATCAATAGCATAAGGAATACCATCTTTCAATGCCAATTCAACTGTGTTGAAATCATAGCCCAAGTATTTATTAATGCGCAATACAATGTCTGTCATCAATTTCAGTCGCGCTTCCGAAGGCTTGAAATCTGCTACATACCTTAGGTGGTGCGGGTTTCGAGGTTCGTAAGACATTATTTTAACGTGCTTGCCACCAATGCAATAACAGCGATAATATTCTTCAAAAATTATTTCTTCTTGCAGCATCATCACCAATTCTTTTGTTTCAGCATGTTTCTGAAAGAAGTCGGCCATATCAGTAAGTTTGTAAACATTTTTCCATCCACCGCCAGCAAAAGGTTTCATATAGGCAGGAAATCCAACATAGTCAAAAATACCCTCCCAGTCCAGCGGATAAGCCAGGTTACTAAAAGAAACTTCTGAAGTATCTACAGGCAAATCTTTAGAAGGAAGAATAACAGTTTTAGGAACGGGAACATCAATTTTTGTGGACAAGCAGTTGTTGAAAAACTTTTCATCTGCACTCCACCAAAATGGATTGTTGATAACAGCGGTACCGCAAAGAGCGGCATTTTTTAGGAAAGCTCGGTAAAAGGGAACGTCTTGACTAATTCTGTCGAGAATTACCGCATAACCACTGCTTACTCCTTGAATTACTTTATCAATTTTCACAGGCTCGGCCATGATGCCAGGAATATTTTTACTGTTGATTCTTTCAACAAAAGCTGTAGGGAAGCTTCTTTCTTGTCCAAATAAAATACCGATTTTTTTCATAGATGCATATTATTGAGTGAATTGGCCAACTATTATTTACGGTGTGGCTTTATGTTGAATTGTAAATTAAGCCATCTAAAGCTAATAAAGAAATCTTGCTTGTTATTATATTTTAAATCTATTCACTATTTTTGAATTCATGCCACTTTCAACCGTTCAATCTGTTTCCATTTGTAAAATAGAGCAATACAGTATTTATTCAGAGTATTTGGAAAGAAAAGTTCTGCTGGACATGTATTTTCCAGCGAATATGCCAACCTTGGAACAAGTAAGTTTATTGCTGATTAATGATGGTCAGGATTTGCCCAAAATGCCGTTTGAGGAAATATTAAATGACTTGTGGACGCAGCAAGTTTTAGAGCCGCTTTTTTGTGTAGGAATTCATTGTGGGGCCGACCGTAAGATGGAGTATGGAACAGCCTATTCTGCTGACTTTGAGGGGAGGGGAGCCAAAGCAGGATTGTACAGTAAATTTATATTAGATGAGCTTTTGCCATTTATTCGCCGCAAGTTCCAGGTAACTTCTTTTAAAGACAAGTCATTCGCTGGATTTTCATTAGGAGGGTTAAGTGCTATTGATATTAGTTGGAACCATGCAAGTGAGTTTTGCAAAATTGGTTTATTCAGTGCTTCACTTTGGTGGAGAAGAAAGGGTTATGAAGATGGATATGATGAAGAGCAAGATAGGTTAATGCATTTGCAAATAAGGAAAGGGGTATTTCATCCTTGGTTGCAATTTTTTATTGAATGTGGAATCCTGGATGAAACGGCGGATAGAAACAATAATGGAATTATTGACACCATTGATGATGCGTTGGATTTGATTGTTGAATTAAAAGCAAAGGGCTATACCGATAAACATATTCAATATTTAGAATTAGCAGATGGCAAGCACGATGTGGCCACATGGGCAAAAGCATTTCCCGATTTTTTAAAATGGGGGTGGGGATTGAAGGAGTAAAATAGTTTTTTTGAAATAGATTCATTAAAAAGCCCCGCTTCAATTTTTATTGAGCGGGGCTTTTGTATTAAGTAAAGTGCAATACTAGAAAATATAGCGTATTCCAAACTGGGCTTGCCATACATCACCAATACCAGTGCCTTTTCTATATGTGGGGAAATTGATGCTATTATTTACTCGGTTCATTCTGAACTGAGGCACACCTTGTGCATTAACACCCGCAGCAGAAATAGGATTTATTGAACCATTTGTAGTATTAAATGCGTTCATGAAGTTCCCAACCCCCCAAGCAGAATTAATTAAATTCCCGGCGTTAAATATATCAGCCCTCAATTGAATAGTATGTCTATTCTTACCAATATTTCTAAATAATTCAAGCTGAGTTGAAAAATCAAACCTAACTATATATGGTAAAACTCCACCATTTCTCTCTACAACTTTACCACGCATAGTACTCAAGTAGGGATCTTGATTGATATACGCATCAAATGCAATAGCTTGTTCTGCTGCTGTAGCAGCAGGGGCTGAACCAGATGCGGTTAATGGTAAAAATATAATTTCACTTTGGTTACGGGGGATATACATTAAATCATTGTTATTTACACCATCTCCATTCATATCTCCTCCATAGCTAAAGGTAGTTCTACCTTGGTTTTGAGATTGACCGAATAAAGAAAATTGTAATGCTGCCGTTTTGCCTAATTCAATTCTATAATTTACATTACCAATTACCCGATTGCGTATTTCATTATCACTGAATGAAATATTAGTATTATTATTTCCACTTGTACTAAAGCTATTGCTCCATGAACTATTGGCAATTGAACCTGGCGACATAAAATCACGAGCTCTAGTGAAGTTATAAGCAACCATCCATCCCAAACCTTTTGATTTGGTTGGTTTTTGAATTTGAATTGTAGCCGTTATAGTTGCACCATAAGGGCGGCTTTCCATTACGGTTGCATCCGTAATTTTGGGAACCACTCTAATAGCATTGTTTAAAGCAGCACCAGATAAACCTACCCCTGCAAAACGGGGGCGCTGGTCTGGTCCGTTAAAGTTTGTGGTAGAGGGTACTAGGTTGGCATTGTAATAATTAATATTACTAAGGCTTTGTGTAAATGTTAATTCCCCTGATGCAATGATATCATTAAACAATTTTTGATCAACTGCAATATTGGTTCTTATAATTTGTGGAAATCGGAACTCGTTTTCCGTTGTTGCAATATTATAAGAAGAAGCAGGAGATCCCGGGTTTGGCGCAAAGCTGGGGTAGCTAGAAGGAGTATTTGGGTTAAAAGGGAAGGCTGCGGTATTATTAGTATTCACCCCTCCATTTAATACGCCATTATTTCCCATTTGGTTGCTAATAAAAACAAACGAGGGACGTCCTGTGAAAAGCCCAATTCCTCCACGTACTTGCGTGGTTTTATCGCCTTTAATATCATAGTTGAAGCCAATTCTTGGGCTTATCATTAACTTAGCACCTGGTAATTGTGAAGTACTTAATTTGGTTGATTTGCCATCATTGTCAGTAAAATTTAATCCGTCAACTTCGGCATTGGTAAAACCAGACCCAACAAAATAAGGTACATCAAAACGAATACCATAGGTAAGATTAAAATTAGATTCTAGGTTTACTTCATCCTGAATATAAGCCGACCACTGGCGAGCCCTTGTTGACACCAACCATGGTGCACCACCAGGAAGATTGCTAAAGTTAGCACGATAATTTCTCATAAATACGGGACTGAAAGTAGCATTTGGATTTGCTTTATAAGCGTCGCCAGCCCTATAGAAATCAGCTAGACTGTTAAAAGTAAAAATACCATTAATCAATGGCGTAAATCCATTAGTAAAAGTAAAACTTTCAAATGCAACACCTGCGGTAACGGTATGCTTACCTAAATAAGCAGTTAAGTTATCATTAAACTGCCAAGTATCGGTACTTAGCAAGTTGTTTGGTGTAAATGGATCGTTACCAAATGAAATATAGTTCAAACTTTGGTTGGCTTGTGCAGCAGGCAATGTAGGTGTAGTGGCAGAGGTAGGAAGGGTAGTAAGGGGTTGACTGCCATCTTGTATATCAACCATTGGGAAAGCCCCACCTTTTAGTGCCCTAAAATCGCGATTAGCGGTATAGCCAAAAGTCATTTCATTGCTGATTTTATTACTGAACCGGCTGTTTAATTGACCAATTAATCCAGTAATATTATTGTTGATTTCATATGCAGAGTTTTCAAAAGCAATAGAATTTGGATTGCCTCCTCTACTACCATTAGTAGTATTAGAGCTACTAACGCCTACATCTCTTTTTGAACGGAGCATATTTCCTCTTATACTTAATTTATGCTTGTCGTTGATATTCCAGTCAATTCGAACAACCGCTTTGTCACTTGTGGTTTTGAACGGAAAATTTTGATAGGCACCTGGATCATAGTTGAAATTTGTTTTAAGATAGGATTGTAAAGTTGTGAGGTCAGACTCACGAACGCGTGTGGTGTTGCCGCTAATAGGAATTGCACCATTACTAGCATCAGCAGTCCACAACGAACCAATATCATTTCTACGTTCTCCTTCATAGTTTAGGAAGTAAAATAATTTATTCTTGATAATTGCACCACCAATACTGGCACCAAATTGTTTTACATCAAAGGCATTGGTCACTACATCTTGCTTACCAGCAGCACCTGCTTTTGTTCCAACAAAACCCTCGTTTCGAGTATTATAGAAACCAGTTCCATGCATGGTATTGGTACCACTTTTGGTAATGGCACTAATATTAGCACCAGTAAATCCTGCTTCTCTTAAGCTGTAAGGGGAAATATTTACTTGAATTTCTTGAAGTGCGTCTAGAGAAATAGGTGCCGAGTTGGTTTGCCCCCCATTTAAAGCGCTTAATCCAAATGAATTATTAAAGATAGATCCATCTAAGGTAAAGTTGATGGCTCTATTGTCTTGTCCCGCAAAAGACAAACCATTTGATTGTGGAACCAAACGAGTTAAATCATTAATATTTCTACTAATGGTTGGTAGTGAACCTATAAGTCGAGCATTGATATTGGTAGATGTACCTTTTCTATCCTTAGAAATCAAAGCAGCTCTTTTATTATTGGCACCCACAACAGTTACTTCTTGTAAAGAAGAAGATGCGTCTAATAAAGATATATCAATTACGGCTGGTTCACCCAACTGTACTGTTATGTCATTTACTGTCTCGGTTTTTAAACCCACATAGCTGAAAGTAACTTTGTATGGGCCACCAACCCGTAAACCTGGCACTGTGTATTTACCTGAAGTGGTAGATACTGATTTGTAACGTGAACCAGATGGTTCATGAATTACTTCAATTGATGCCCCACTTAAGGCTGCATTTTTTGCGTCTTTCACAGCACCAGTAAGTGTACCAGTTGTTACTTGCGCCATTGTAATTGTAACAGCAACTAAGGCCGCTAAAAACAATGAAACTTGCTTTAATATTCTCATAAATCTTTGTTTTGATGCCGCAAATATCCAACATAATAGTTCTCTTTCCCAATTTCTTGTTAAAATAATGATTTCTTAATATGGTATTTATTTACAATTTTGCTATAAATATGCTAAAATTGCTTATTATATCATCCGACAATCAACCACTTATTTCTGGTAAATACTTTGCCGAACATTCCTTTTACCGCAACCTTGCTAATAAAAAACAACCCTTAGC
>JAAFJB010000026.1 GCA_013297995.1 Chitinophagales bacterium
TTATTAATTGAAAATCAATATTTTGGATCGGTTAATTATTATAAAATTTTGTTTCAATATGAATATATAAAAATTGAGCAATGTGAATGGTATAAAAAAGGCAGTTTTAGGAATAAGTGTATAATTCCTGGCTCGAATGGGCTGATTCAATTATCAGTTCCTTTGCAAAAAGGGCGCGACCAAAAAGCATTTTTTACAGCGGTTCAGATTGATTATAAACAAAACTGGGTGGTTCAACATTGTCGTTCTTTGGATGCTTGTTATAACCGTGCTCCTTTTTTTGAGTATTATAGAGATGAGCTTTTTGGGATATTGGAAGAAAAGGAGTCCTCCCTTTTTAAACTAAATTGGAACTTGATGCAATGGGTATTTAGGAAGTTAAAGTATCTTCCTAAACTGGAGTTGACCGATGAATATATTCAAACTTCCGAGCAAAATATTAGGGATGCAAGAAACCTTATTTTGCCGGGTATCGATTTGACCGATTCTAAGATTATTCGTTACAATCAGGTTTTTGAGGATCGATTAGGTTTTCAACCCAATTGCAGTGTATTGGATTTATTGTTTAATCTAGGGCCATCAGCAAATGATTGGTTGAGATACAACGATAATCAATTTTAAGGTGTCTATAATTATAGTTTGGTTAAGATCGCTTAATATTGTTAACCCATTGTCTAAAATACGAATGCCCCCCTGCCGTAATGATGAGAAGTATTATAGCCCTGTTATTTATATTTATTTGTGCTGGAACCATGCTCCATGGCCAAGAATTCTCCAATAAAGGAAAGGATTTTTGGATTGCGTACCCTGCTCATATAGACAATCTAACTTCTCGAATGGCATTATATATTTCATCAACAGAAAACGCTACTGGAGAAGTACAATTAGATGGCAAAATCATACCATTTACGGTAACTGCTAATCAAGCAACAACTGTTCAGATTAATCCCTCTACATACAATATTTACAATAGCCAAGCTGATGGAACAAGTTCAGGTAAAGGAATACATATAATATCGCAAAGACCAGTGGTGGTGTACGCGCATATACTTAATGCTGCACGATCTGGGTCAACATTGGTTTTTCCTACCAATGTACTAGGTAAAGAATATATTTCCTTGAATTATACTCAATCTAATGCAGTTGGAGCAAGAAGTCAAATTGCTGTGGTTGCTACCGCAGATAATACAGTAATAGAAATTAATCTTAAAGCACCTAGTTCAGGAAATCCTGTAAGACCTGCTGGTATAGCTTTCCAGATAAACTTAAATAAAGGAGATGTGTATCAGATTCAGTCTACGCAAGATCTTACAGGCTCAACTATTAGGAGTATAGCAACGCCCACATCTAGCTGTAATGCTATTGCTGTATTTACTGGGTCATCATGGACATCCTTTGATTGCGTTGGTGCCAGTGGCGGCGATAATCTGTTTCAACAAGTATTTCCCTCCAATGCCTGGGGGCGCAATTATATTACTGCACCTTTTGCAAATAAGCTCAATGATATATATAGAATTATGGTGAAAGATCCTACTACACAAGTAGTTTTAAATGGCACTCCAATTCCGATAAGTTCACTACTTGCTAATAGTTTTTACGAGTTTAAAAATTTTCAACCTAATATCATAACATCAGATAAGCCAATTCTTGTTGTTCAGTACATGACTTCACAAACTTGTGATAGTAAAGCATTGGGAGATCCTGAAATAGTAACCATTAATCCGTTGGAGCAAACCATAAATAATGTAACAGTTGTTTCTGCTAGGAGAGATCTAACCCCTCCAAGTACTAATATAATGGTTCATTATTTAAATATATTGATGAAAACAGTAAATACAGGAAGTTTGAAAATTGATGGAGCCATACCTAATGCAAATTGGATTCCAATTCCTAATTCAGAATATTCCTATTTACAAGAGAATGTAACGAATAGTACTAGTACAAACCCGAGTCATAATATTAAGGCGGATAGTGGATTTATAGCTTTAGCATATGGTCTAGGGAGCTTCGAAAGCTATGGCTACAACGCTGGCACAAATATAATCGACCTAAATCCGCCCATTACATTAAAAAATCAATTCTCTTCCACAAGCGTAACTTACTCGGCAACTTGTACCAACACCTCCTTTAATATTAATTTAGCACTTACCTATAATCCCAATAAAATTGTAATTGATATGGGTGGGAATGATTCATTGACTGGTCTCAAAAGTATTATCTACACCCCTTCTCCAACAGGATTTGATTCTACTTATATTGCAAATGGGAAAAAATATTACCAATATAGACTTACGCAGTTATATTCTTATAAATTTCAAGGCAACTTCCCTGTTAAAATAACAACAACTTCAGATTTACCCCAATCTGATGGTTGTAGTAATACCAACGAACAGGAAATTATTGATAATATTATTGTAAACGATCCACCTACAGCTAACTTTAATATTACAAGTAATGGCTGTATCAATAACCAAATCGCTTTTACAGATGCTTCTGATGGTATTGGTAGGCCTATGGTGAAATGGATCTGGACTTTTAGTGACGCTACTAGTTCAGAACTGCAAAACCCAAATAAAATATTTGCTACGCCGGGTAATTACACCGCCAAGCTAATCTCCATTACCGATTATGGCTGCGTTGCCAGCATTACAAAAGATATAAAAGTATCTAACAAGCCCATTGCTGCTTTTACCGTACAAGCTCCGATCTGCGAAAAATCATCCATCTCTTTTACAGATGCATCTACCATCGTTGCTGGCCCTACTGCCAATACCATTGCTCAATGGAGATGGAATCTAGATAATGGATCTGGGGTGGTTGCCGCTAATACCAATGCTGCCCAAAGCTTTACTTATACCAATTGGGGTGCTAAAAATGTTTATTTGGTGGCTGAATCTAATACGGGTTGTTTCAGTGATACTTTTCGAATTCCCGGGTTTAAAATCAACCCAGCACCAGAAGTCGGCTTTGTTTTACCCGAAGTTTGCTTGGCCGATGCCGCAGCTCCTTTTCAAGATACCAGTAAAATTGCAGATGGCTCTGCAGCCAGTTTAAAGCACTTATGGAAATTTGATGATGGGGTTTCTACAGTTGATCCGCTTAAAAGACCCTCTCCATTATCTCTTACTACTCTCAACCCAGCCCCTAGCTATAAAAGTGTTGGAAACTATACCGTATCCCTAACTGTAACTTCTAATAACGGTTGTATTACAAGTGTAAGCAAACCATTCACGGTAAATGGAAGTATTCCTATACCTAAATTTGAAGTACAGCAAGCTAATCCATTGTGTAGCAATGATTCCATACGAATTAAGAACCTCTCAACGGTTGACTTTGGAACTATTACTCGGTTAGATATATTCTGGGATACACTAAATAAGCTTGTGCCAAAAGTTCCTGATGAAAATCCCTACATAAATAAACAGTATGCTGTAAAGTACAATAACTTTTCATCACCTGATAGCATCCCTTATACCATTAGTTTGGTGGCTTTCTCTGGAAATTCATCCGCTTGCTCTAGAAGTATAAAGAAAATAATTTACGTAAAAAACAGTCCCGCTGTTGCTTTCTCCGATATCCGCGATATCTGTTACGATGCCGCACCTAGGCAGCTTGATCAGGGAAGTTTTAGTTCTGCCTTAACCGCTTCTGGTAATTATTATGGTAAGGGTATTAGTGTAGATGGACTATTAAATCCCCTCACCACGGGCGTTGGGAATGATACCCTTAAATATTTGGTGGTAAATTTGGCTGGTTGCCGCGACTCTGCCTTTCAGCCCCTCACGGTTTGGCCTTCTCCCATTGCCAAATGGGGTGTGAGTAGTCCCCTCTGTGAAAAAAACAATATCCCTTTTACCGATAGCTCCTTGGCTAACTTTAGTAATATCAGCCTGCGTAAATGGGATTTTGGCGATGGAAGAGCCGAAATTCGTAATACAAGTGATGTTTTTACTCATAGGTTTGACACAGCCAAAAACTATACTGTTTCCCTTTCCGTAGTAACTGATAGTGGTTGTATTAGTACCCTCAATTCTCAGCCTCTTATTACCAAAGATTTACCCAAACCCTCATTCGGACTTCCCATAATTTGTCTCCCAGATGGAAGAGGGATTTTTACCAATACCAGTAAAATAGCCGATGGATCAGATGCTCTCTTTCGGTATGAGTGGAATTTTGGTAATCCCAATGACCCCACTCCATCGCTGTTAAAGGTCCCTACCCATAAATACAGCGCATTAGGCCCTTATAATGTGCAGCTTAAAGTAACCAGTAAAGATGGTTGTATTGATTCGCTTACTAAAGTGCTTAATACCATTTATCCTTGGCCCAAAGCCAGCTTCAATTTATCTGCTGCTGCTATTTGTCTGGGAGATTCCATTAAGTTTACCGATATGGGTGATGGCATCAGCAGCCCGCCAAATACTTGGCGCTGGAATTTTGGAGATGGTAAATTGTCTTCCTCACAAAATCCCACCAATACCTACACTGATTCTGGCTCTTTTAATATCCGTTATTTCTTTTTTAATGGCCAGGGTTGTGTAAGTGATACAGTTTCTAAAACAGTAATAGTGCATCCCTATCCCAAGCTTATTTTAGGACCTAAAATAAATGTACTGGAAGGGGGCACTGCCGCTATTAAACCGAAATATATTTATGGAACCGATTTATCTTATTTGTGGACGCCTACCACTTACCTAAATAACCCGATTGACTCCATTCCTAAAACAACCCCTTTATCTGATTTTACTTATCGGCTCAACTTAACCGGAATTGGTGGGTGCACAGTTACCGATACAATTTTTATAAAATTATTGCTACCACCCATTGTTCCCAATGCCTTTTCTCCCAATGGGGACGGTATTAATGATCGTTGGCGCATTCAATACCTAGAAAGCTATCCGGGTGCTACGGTACAAGTTTTTAATAGATATGGACAAGTAGTGTTCAGTAGTTTTGAATATTCCGTAGATTGGGATGGTAAATTAAACGGTAAACCACTTCCAATTGGCACTTACTATTATATTGTTGATCCTAAAAATGGTAGAAATAAAATTACTGGATCAATAACCATCGTTTTATAAAATGAAGAAAGTTTTAATTTTATTTGGCTTATTTATTTTGTTAGGGTTGAATGCATTAGCACAACAGCGGCCTTATTATACCCAATACATCATGAATAATTATATCATCAACCCCGCCGTTGCTGGAATTGAGAATTATTGGGATATTAAAGCAAGTCACCGTATGCAATGGGTAGGATTACAAGATGCGCCTGTTACCACATATATTACCGTTCACGGCCCCTTAAAAAAAAGCGATTATGAACGCGAAACTGCAACCAGCTTTAGGGCAAGGGGACAAAATCCAAGGGGGCAGGACTATTGGCGCGATTATACTGCGGCTGATCCGCACCAGGGCGTTGGCTTTACCATTATGAACGATAAAACAGGACCCCTTAACCGTTTTGCTGCTTATGGTACTTATGCCTACCACCTTGGTATATCACCCACTACGAACTTATCTGCGGGATTCTCTGCTGGCTTTACCAACCTGAGCCTCGACGCTTCTAAACTAAATTTTGGGGGTGCTACTGTTGATCCTGCAGTGGCAGGTAGTGGATTAATTAATCGACTAAAGCCTGATATCAGTGCTGGCTTATGGCTTTATTCTAGGAATTATTTTGTGGGATTATCTGCCCAACAAATCATTCCCCAAAATGTGGCTTTTTCTGATAACCAAGTCTCGCTTACAAAGGGTAAGCTGGTGCCACATTTGTTTTTAAGTGCTGGTTATAGAATGCCCATATCCGAGGATATTAGTTTTTTGCCTTCTGCACTTATTAGATATATCAGCCCATTGCCAGTTGGGTTCGACCTGAACGCTAAATTTCAGTACCAAGATATTTTATGGGTAGGGGCTTCCTATCGGTATAAAGACGGGTTCGCAGGCATGCTTGGTATAAATATCAACAACAATATAAATATTGGCTACTCATACGATATACAAACCTCACAGCTTAATACTGTAAGCAAGGGTACCCATGAAATACTTATCGGCTTTTTATTGGGGAATAAATTTGGGGATTGGTGCCCTACCAAATTGTGGTAGCCTCATTTCAATCGCCCTTTACAAAATATTTATAAGCATTTATCAGCCCATTGGTAGAGGAGTCGTGACTTGTTACCTTTTCCTCTGTTAATAATTCAGGTAGAATTTGGTTGGCCATTTGCTTTCCCAATTCAACACCCCATTGGTCGTAACTAAAAATATTCCAGATAATGCCTTGCACAAAAATTTTGTGTTCATATAAGGCAATCAACATTCCCAATGATTTTGGATTGATAGATTTTAGCAATAATGAATTGGTGGGTTTATTGCCTGAAAATACTTTAAAAGGAGTGAGGCGCTTAATCTCATCTTCATTTTTACCAGCTTTCATGAATTCTACTTTTACTTCATTTTCTGACTTGCCATTCATCAGTGCTTCCGTTTGTGCAAAGAAATTAGAGAGTAGTTTGGCATGGTGATCTCCCAAAGGATTGTGGCTGAATGCTGGTGCAATAAAATCACAAGGAATTAAGGGCGTTCCTTGGTGAATTAATTGGTAGAATGCGTGCTGACCATTGGTGCCAGGTTCGCCCCATATAACGGGCCCTGTACTGTAATTTACTGGGTTGCCATTGCGGTCAACACTTTTTCCATTACTCTCCATATTGCCCTGCTGAAAATAAGCGGCAAAACGATGCATATATTGATCGTAGGGTAGGATGGCTTCACTTTGTGCCCCAAAAAAGTTGGTGTACCAGATACCCAATAAAGCCATGATGACAGGAATGTTTTTGTCCAGCTTTTCCTGCCTAAAATGTTCATCAGCCAATTCAGCACCTTTTAGTAAGGCTTCAAAATTTTCGTACCCAATGGTGAGGGCAATAGACAAGCCAATGGCACTCCAAAGCGAATAGCGGCCACCTACCCAGTCCCAGAATTCAAACATATTGGCCTTGTCAATACCAAATTCAGTCACCGATTTTTCATTGGTGCTAAGGGCGGCGAAATGTTTGGCAATGAACTTCTCTTCTTTGGCATGCTCTAGAAACCAAGCCCTAGCAGTATGCGCATTGGTCATTGTTTCTTGGGTAGTAAATGTTTTAGATGCTATGAGAAAAAGGGTTTCGTCTGGTGTGATTTTTTTTAGGGTCTCGGCTATATGCGTGCCATCTACATTACTCACAAAATAAGACTGTATGCCTTCTACCCAAAAAGGTTTAAGGGCTTCCGTAACCATAACAGGACCCAAATCGCTCCCGCCAATACCAATATTTACAATATATTTTATTTTTTTTCCTGTATAGCCAAGCCATTTACCACTGTGAATTTGCTCACAAAAAGCCTTCATCTGAAGTTGCACTTTTCTTATTTTGGGCATAATATCTTTGCCTTCTACCAAAATAGGGGTATCGGAAAAATTACGCAATGCAGTATGTAATACAGAGCGGTTTTCGGTCTCGTTTATCTTAATACCAGCAAAAAGATCGTGTATAGAGTCTTTCAATTTACATTCATCTGCCAGTTGTAACAGCAGTTGTAGGGTTCTGGGGTTGATGATATTTTTAGAATAATCAAATAAAAGCTGGTCTAAACAAAGCGAAAATTTTTGAAAACGATCGGGATCGTTTGAGAAAAGGTCGCGCATATGGCTGCGATTCATTTCAACTTCATAATGTTTTTTTAAAAGAAACCAGGCTTGTGTGCTTGTGGGATTAATTCTTGGTAGCATATATTTTAAGAAAGCATTTTTTTGGTCGATGAAGATACTTGTTTTCTGCAATTCAATGGGGTAGAAAAAAGGAGGAATTGCTCGAAATAGGTTGTTTTTGGGTTGGTTAGTAAGTTTTTTTTTCTGAGAGTGGTTAAATTCATTCTATAATCGTAACTTTGCCATTTTACACTATTGAGGAAAATTTCGTGTAAATCCAACGTTTTCGTAACAATTTAGATCATATACTCGTTATTCTTAAAAGCAATATACCAACATGAGGCAACTCAAGATAGCTACCCAGATTACCAACAGAGATTCACAGGCAGTAGAAAAGTATTTACAAGAAATTTCTAAGATCCCTATGATCAACCCCGAAGAGGAGACCACTTTGGCGCAGAAAATTAAGATGGGTGATCAGAGGGCATTGGATAAACTGGTTCAAGCGAATTTGCGTTTCGTAGTATCTGTTGCAAAACAATACCAGCATCAGGGGTTATCATTAAGCGATTTGATTAATGAGGGAAATTTGGGGCTGATTAAAGCAGCTCAACGTTTTGATGAGACCAAAGGATTCAAATTTATTTCATACGCCGTATGGTGGATTCGCCAGTCCATTCTACAAGCTTTAGCTGAACAGGGTCGCCTAGTTCGTTTGCCCCAGAATAAAATTGGCACCTACAATAAAGCCAATAAAGCCTATATGGCTTTTGAGCAGGAGCACGAGCGAGAGCCTTCAACCGAAGAGTTGGCAGAAATTCTGGAGATGAGCGAGACTGAAATCAACAATATTTTCCAAAGCAATACCCGCCATACTTCTCTGGATGCACCTGTACACGAAGCAGAAGATGTTGCCATGGGCGACCTGCTAGAAGGTTCTGATGATACCGATGAAGACGTAATGAAGGATTCTTTGAGAGAAGAAATACGCAGGGTATTAAAATCACTCAGCCCCAGAGAAGCTGAAATTGTGAATGCCTATTTTGGATTGGATGGGGAGAATGGCGTAACCATAGAGCAGATTGGGATGAAATATGATCTTACTAAAGAGCGTATTCGTCAAATTAAAGAACGAGCCATTAAGCGTTTACAGAAGGCGAGATACAGCAATGCGCTGAAAGCATATTTGGGGTAATGCCAAGGATGATTGCAAAATTGGTATAATTGAATACCAGATTTATGAAAATAAGAATATTTTTTACACTTATTGTTCTGGCAATATTAGTGGGATGCGAAAAAGACATCACTCTTGAGCCGCTTCAACAAGAGCCCAAACTGGTAGTAGACGCGGAGATAGAAAATGGTCGTCCCCCTTTTGTTGTGATTTCCAATTCCTTCAATTTTTTTTCTACTATTGATACCGCGTTACTATTCAATTCATTTGTTAAAAATGCAGTTGTGAATATTTTCGATGGTAATAAGAAATATTCCCTTCGGTATTTTGAATTAAGAGCCGTAAGTGGAAGCCGCGTAGGTTTTTATTCAAATGATCCAGCAGATCCAGCGGGTGTGCTTTTAGGAGCAGAGGGAAAAACATACCGCCTTACCATTGAAACTGGGGGTAAACTTTACAACAGCAGTACCACCATTCCAGCTATTACAAAAAAAGTAGATTCGCTTTGGTGGAAACCAGTTCCGAATAGGCCAGCTAATGATAGTTTTCGGGTATTAATGGCTAGGATAACCGATCCACCGGGCATGGGTAACTATATTCGTTATTTTACAAAAGTAAACAGTGAAGATTTTTATCCTGGCTTTAACAGTGTTTATGACGACGATGTTATTGATGGTAAAACCTATAATACGGATGTAGACAAAGGCGTAGATAAAAATCGCATTCTTGAAAGAGATAATTTTGGTTTTTTTAAAAAAGGCGATACCATTACCGTTAAAATGGCAAATATCGACAAAGCCAGCTTCGATTTCTGGCGTACCTGGGAATTCACTTTTCAATCTATCGGCAACCCATTTTCCGCACCAGGGGTAGTAACTGGAAATGTCAGCAATGGCGCATTGGGCGCATTCTGCGGATATGGTGCTCAATATACACGTATTATTATTCCTAAATAAAGCGTACGATTGAAAAACATGCCAGTAAATATTTCGTTGAAGAATACAATTGATGACTCAAAAAATAGATTATGGAACAAGGAGTAATTGAAAAAGTATCGGTGTTAATTATTGGGTCTGGTCCTGCAGGTTATACCGCCGCTATTTATGCAGCACGTGCCAATATGAAACCATTGCTGTATCAAGGTATACAGCCGGGTGGGCAACTCACCATTACCACCGAAGTAGAGAATTATCCCGGTTATCCCGATGGCATTCAAGGCCCAGAAATGATGATTCATTTTGAAAAACAGGCTGCAAGAATGGGGACAGATATACGGTATGGGCTGGCAACAAAAGTTGACTTTAGTGCTACTCCTTTCAAGGTTTGGATTGATGAGGAAAAAGAAATACACGCCGATTCAGTTATTATATGCACTGGTGCTTCTGCAAAATGGTTGGGACTACCCAGTGAAGAGCGATTGAATGGATTTGGCGTAAGTGCTTGCGCTGTATGCGATGGTTTTTTCTTTAAAGGAAAAGAAGTAGCCATTGTAGGTGCGGGTGATACTGCTGCGGAAGAAGCATTGTATTTAAGTAAATTATGTACCACGGTTCATATGTTTATTAGGAAAGATAAAATGAAAGCCAGTAAAGTAATGCAGGATAGGGTATTGGCGACTGCCAATATTAAAGTATACTGGAATACAGATACGGATGAAATTTTGGGTGAGAAAAAAGTAGAAGCAGTCCGCATTAAAAATAACCTTACCCATCAAACACAAGATATTCCAGTAAGCGGATTCTTTGTTGCTATTGGTCACCAACCTAATAGTGATATCTTTAAGGAATGGATTAATATGGATGAAACAGGGTATATCTTAACCCAACCGGGTACCACAAAAACCAATATTGAAGGGGTGTTTGCAGCAGGGGATGTGCAAGATAAAAACTATCGACAAGCAGTTACAGCAGCCGGTAGTGGTTGTATGGCCGCACTAGATGCAGAACGTTACCTAACCGCAAAAGGTCACTAAGGATGGATACATGTTTTAGCTAGATTATTAGTACTCCCTTTATGATGAAAATTCACCTGAGCAAGCTTTGTTTTTTTGGATTCCACGGAATATATGATGAAGAGCGTTTATTGGGCAATGATTTTGAAGTGAATATTGAAGTAGGATTTACACCTGCTTCCTTACCAGTACTTCATATTAAAGATACCATCAACTACGTGGATGTTTACGAACTTGTTAAAAAGCGCATGTCTACACCAACCCCCTTGTTAGAAACCTTGGCTACGGATATTGCTAGTGCAATTCTGGCACAGTTTTCTCTAGCAGAACAAGTAATCATCTCCATTGATAAGGTTCGTCCCCCCATTGAACAGTTTAAGGGGCAACTGGGAGTATCATTTGAACTTAAAAGAAACGGATAATGCGGCTTAGATTTTTATTGTTATTGATGGTGTTTTTTTTTCAAGCCTATTTGCTTTCAGCCCAAGACATAGCCCTACTATTTAAAGAGGCTGACAATTTAGAGAGGGTTCAAAAAGAATCCGATGCACTGGAGAAATACAAGCAGATACTGGTATTAGAACCTGCCAATATTAAGGCATTGGTGAAAGCGTCCGAGCTGGCTGTTTCCAATGGTTCAAGGGCACCAAAAAGCAATGATACCCGCTTATTCTATGAATCGGCACTGGCTTATGCAAAGCGAGCCTTTACCGCTGACGCTAATAATGCCGATGCCAACTATGCAATGGCAATGGCCTGTGGCAGGTTGACGGACGTAGAGACTGAGAATAAAAAAATTGTTGCTTTAGTTAAAGACGTGAAACTATACGCTGATAAAGCTGTTTCTGTGAATCCAAATCACGCTAAAGGCAATTATACATTGGGCAAATGGCATTATGAGATGGTTACTTTATCTGGATTCAAAAAAGCTGCTGTAAAACTATTTTATGGTGGCTTACCCGATGGAGACCTAGATAAAGCTATTTTGTATATGGAAAAGTGTAAGTCGCTGGCTCCTTATTTTGTAGCGAATCAACTGGATCTGGCAAAAGCATACAAAGAAAATCATCAGCCTGCCAAAGCTATTGAACTATTGGAAAAAGTAGTTAAATTGCCCACTAGAACTGCGGATGATGCAGCCCTTAAAACTGCAGCAGCCAATTTACTCGCATCATTACAATAAATATTTATGCATTTAACCGACTTATTTCAAGAAGCTGTTGCCAACAGCAAAACCTTGCTTCAAAAGCCTGATAATGATATTTTATTAAAATTATATGGACTCTTTAAGCAAGCTACAGAAGGTGATAATGAGCAGGATGGTCCTGTTAACTCCTTCGACTTTGTGGCCAAATTTAAGCATGAAGCTTGGGCTAAACTAAAGGGACTCACCAATGAAGCGGCTATGCAGCAGTATATTGATTTGGTGAATCAACTGAAAGGCTAAATAGTCATTTTCTTCCATCTATCGCTTCTCATATACCAAAATGAAGGGATAAACATAATGGCCCAATACAACCATTCGCTTCCCCATCCCCAAGCAATGGACAGATTCATTTTTTCCAGTACAATGTATACATACAGCATATAAAAAACAATGGTAGAAATTTCTGTGTACAGATTCATCTTAGAATTACCTGTTCCCGTAACTGCGCTTACCCATACTACGGCCACTGACATTAAAATCATGGCCACCGATACAATTCTTAGCACAGGAATGCCGGCGGTGATAAAGTCTTCACCTTGCCCGTATATACCCAGAAAAGCCCTCGGAAAAAGATTTAAGAATACAAATACCACCAAAGCAAAACCAATGCTCCATTTAAGAATTCGGTAAATCAAAGGCATTACTGCTTCTTTTTTACCCTGCCCAATAACATTGCTTACCATAGTATTGGTTGTGGCTGCAAATGCCCAAGTAAAGCACCCGAAAAAACCAAATAGGTTGCGCATGGTATTGGAAATAGCCAAATCTCTTGCACCATGGTGCTCAATAAGAATATAGAAATATTCCCAGCTCATAATACTAATAAGGTGCTGTAAAATAAGCGGGTAAGATTGTGTAAGTATTAATTGCGTATATGTTTTTTGGTAAGCTACTTTCTTAAAAATTTGCATTTTTTTACTGATGCCATTGAATCTTATCACTAAAAATACAGCAAACAAACCTGCAAACTCAGCAATGATAGAAGCATAGGCTGCGCCATTAAAACCTAGGTTGGGCATACCCATTTTGCCATAAATAAAACCATAGTCAAAAAACACATTCACCACTGCTTCTGTAGCAGTTCCCAATATCAACAGCTTACTTTGGTTAATGCCTACCAACAGCGCATTGCGCATTTGGTAAATGTATAGAATGGGTAGTCCCAAAATTCTAATATACAAAAAGTGGATGGCCATTTGAATGCCTTCCTCATCATGAAGCGACCATTTAAGTACCGTAGGAGCAACTAACCATGTGATTAGTATACCCAACAGGGCAAATACCATTGCAATTCTTACGCCATGCCAAAAAAGGGTTCCTATTTCATCAATTCTGTTTTCACCAGCCCTCCTAGAAATTAAGGCCTGCAAACCATTGTTCAATCCATTCCCAACAACCGCAAATAGTAAATAATAAACACCCGTAATACCTGCAATGCCTAGTTCCTTTTGCCCCAAACCACCTAGAAAAATATTATTGGTAATAAAATTTAGTTGTGGAACTATGATGGAAGCAGAAATGGGCAGGGCAATACGAAGAATTTGTCTATTGCCTGTGTTGATCTTCAAATTCATTGAATGGGTACTGCTCATAATGAAGCGCAAAGTTAGTATTTTGAAGGGTGAGCTGTATCTATCTCAGTTCGTTAATGCTTTTTTATATATTATTGCAGCGTAATTAGCGTGAATGGCCATTAAAAAAGCAGGTTTTTATCAGCAAGATCCCATCAGTGGTTCTGCATTTCAACTCTTTATTGAGCTGGATGAGCAGGAATTGGTGTGTATGTCTAAATCAATTGAAAGTGGTTTAATTGTTGCTTTTGAGCAATTTGAACTTGAAAAAGAAGTGAACGATGATTGGAATGATGTATTTTATGAAATTAAAACCATTTCAAAGTTGTTCAATCAAACTTTTAAACAGGTTAGCTGTTATTTTAATACTGTTGAAGCGGTGTTGGTGCCAGAGAAATACCTGACTGCAACCTCCGCTGAAGATTATTTGAATCTTATTTACGGAGAAAGCAATCGGATGGAAGTAAAGTACGAAAAATTGAGCAGTACCAAAGTATTCATCAATGCCTATCGTATTAGGAAATCTTTATCAGAATTGCTGAGTAGGCAATTCATTATTTTTCACACCGCTCATGTATATTCTTCTTTGCTCAATGATATTATGAGTAGGGCCATGGTGCAGGAACAATTTGTTAAAATACAGTTTTATACGAAACATTTTATATTGGCTATTTGGAAGGGCGGGCGATTGCAAATGGTACAGACTTTTAAATTTATTACCACAGAAGATGCCATGTATTTCATATTAAGATCTACCCAGCAATTTGGAATTGAAACCAATGCTGCCGTATTGGAGTTTAGTGGAATGCTAGATAAAGACTCAGATTTATTTCAACAAATAAAGCACTTATTCCCCCATTTTGAATTTGACTTTCTTACCCCATCTGGAATTTTTGGAGAAGTGCTATTAGAGTACCCAAACTATTATTTCACACCCTTTTACAAACTAACGATATGAGGATTATTTCCGGACAATGGGGTGGTAGAAAAATACATCCCCCGGCAAATATGCCCCATACGAGACCTACCACTGATATTGCAAAAGAAGGTCTCTTTAATATACTACAAAGCAGGATGAGTTTTGATGGTATTGCTACTTTAGATTTATTTGGGGGAACTGGGTGTATCAGTTATGAACTTGCGTCTCGTGGTGCAACAGAATTGACCATTGTAGAGAAAGATTTGGTAATGCATGGTTTTATTCGCAAGAATGCTGAGATGCTCGGTATAGAAAATTTGCAATTGCTAAAACTTGATGTTTTTGTTTTTTTACAAAGCTGCACCAATCAATATGATTTTATTTTTGCAGGTCCGCCTTATTCATTGGGAGCTATTGATGAGTTGCCCAAATTGATTGTGAGCAGAAAATTAATTGCTCCAGGTGGCTTTTTTGTATTGGAACATACCCCTCGCAATGCCTACGAAAAATTTGAAGGATTTTCTTTTGTGAGAAATTATGGTACTACGCTTTTCTCATTTTTTACAACAGAATAATCATTGATAAGCAAGAAAAAGGAGTGGATTTAATCTACTTGACTGGGATGTCTTTCTCTTCCAGATTTTCCCTCATTAAATGAAAATAGTAGGGTGGTTTGTAAAAAATTTTTCCATTGTTCTTTTCCAGATCCGAAATAGTCAAAACGATTCACCAATCCTGTTTGAACCGTAAGTAGATCATTAATATCATAACCCACTAATAAACTTAACCGATTCTGCTCAAAAAAATTACCACTATTTGATAAAAAGATTTCATTTGAAAAACTGAGGTACCAAGTGTTATTTTCTACTACGGGTTTATTGATGGGAATAATTGCATTGAGTCTGTATCGAAATCTATTTCTGTATCCATTGCTCGTAAATCTTTGCTCAAATCGATAACGGTGTTCTAGTTTTACTCGAGAGAGATAATTATTGAGTATAAGCTGTTGCCAGAGCCTAAATTCACTGTTTATTACGGGAGATTTAAAGTCGCCATCGGGCTGGTAAGTAGTATAATGCCCCATAGCAGCAACGAGACTAATTTTTTGGGGGAAATTATATCCAATGCCTCCTTTGTATTCGTGGTAGTTGAAATGGTGGTAAGCCTGCTGTGAGCGAAGTTGGGTTTCAAAAAAAACATTCCATTTAGCGTTAATGGTATAGCGACCAGTGGCTACATTCCAAGTACCCATGCCGGGCGTTTGGGCTTCAATACTAGTTGTACAAAAAACAAAAAAAGCCATCCACAAGAGGGCTTTTTTAATAGATGAATCCATCATTAATTAGGATTTTATAAGTAATGGAACCATTGTTTGTTCACATCCCATCTTTCAAACTCTTTGGCTACTTCTGATAAGAAACTGGCACCAATACTACCATCTACAATTCTATGATCGTAGCTGAGCGATAAATACATCATGTGACGAATGGCAATGGTATCACCTTCTGGTGTTTCTATTACCATCGGACGCTTCTTAATTATACCCACCGCCATAATGGCCACCTGAGGCATATTAATGATTGGAGTTCCCATCAAGCTACCGAAGCTACCTACATTAGTAAGTGTGAAGGTTCCGCCAGTGGTATCTTCTGGCTTTAAGCGACCGTTTCTGGCTGCATCAGCAAGAGAATTTACTGCCTTGCTTAGTCCCACTATATTCATCTGATCCGCTCCTTTAATAACGGGTACAATCAAATTGCCAGAGGGTAATGCAGTGGCCATGCCGATATTAATATCTTTTTTTAGTATGATTTTATCACCATCTAATGAACAGTTGATATACGGGAAACGCTTAATTACGCTGGCAATACATTCTATAAACAAGGGTGTGAAAGTAAGTTTGGTACTTTCTCTTTGTTCAAATTCTTTCTTTACTTTTTCTCTCCATAAAACCATATTGGTAACATCTGCTTCGGCAAAGCTGGTAACATGGGGACTGGTATGTTTGCTCTCAACCATATGTTTGGCAATGAGCTTACGCATACGATCCATCTCAACTATTTCGGTGGCTCCAGTTAATACAATAGCCGAAGGGTCGGGGATGATTCCAGATGGCTTTATTACTGTATTGGCAACAGGTAAACTGGTTGCGGCATATAAAGGAGTTGACTTAGTAATAGGGGTGGGTGCAATTTCTGTGGGTGCGTTATAGAAAGGTGCTGTTTGTACTGCTGCCATGATAGGAGCAGTGGGTGGAGCAGGCATATTTATTGGCTCAGGAATCGTAACTGGTACGGCCGCAATTGCAGGTGTTGTTTCGGCTATTGGTGTAGCTACCTGTGGTGGTATTGCTGCCTCAACTATTGGTTTAATAGTGCTAGGTATTGGCACTGCTTCAGGAACCACAGCCGCCGCCGCCGGAGTAATAATTGGTTCTGCAACAACTGGTATCGGTTGTGGTGCTATATATACTGGTTGTTGTGTTGCAGGTTGATATACAGGAATTCTTCCTGCTTTTTTATCTACAACATATTGCAAAATATCTTTTTTAGAAACACGGTTGTCGTTGCCAGTGCCCGGAATCCGCTCTAATTCACTCAAACTAATACCTTCACTATTGGCAATATTTAAAACCAAGGGCGAATAAAATCTATTCGAAGCTGGCTTTGCCATTAATTCAATCACAGGGGCTGCAGAAGGCGTATATGGAACTTCGGGTATAGATGGTGCAGATATTCCAACCACAGATGCTGTTGGAGTTGGTATGATGGGCGCTTCAACAATTGGGGAAGGTGTAGACACCGCCGCTACTGCAGTTGGTATAGCTATTTGAGCTAGGGGAGTAGGGCTTTGTGCAATGGTTGCAGCTGCACTGATTACTTCAATACGAGCAATTACAGTACCTATGGGTACAATATCATTTACATTAAATAAAATTTCTTTAATGATGCCTTCGTATGTGGACGGAACTTCACTGTCAACCTTGTCAGTCGCAATGTCTAATACAGTCTCATCAATCTTAACAAAGTCGCCAACATTCTTATACCATTTAAGAATGGTTGCTTCCATAATACTTTCGCCCAATTTGGGCATTACCAATTCAGCTATTGCCATACTGTACTACTGTTTAGAGTGGGTAATCTGGTATTTATTTGAACTGTTAGATAGTTTGAATTTGCATATGCAATTCACTACTAATCAACAAATATACTGCTCTATATACTATACTTGTTCAACTATTTTCCACAATGATACCCCTAAGCATATTGAGTGCATTGGTAGCAGTCAATTCAATATTCCGCCTTCTGTCAAATCTAAAATGAAATGATTTTGCTTGCACTTTCATTTTATCGGCCACGGCAACCCAAACCAATCCTACCAGTTTTTCATCGGTAGCTCCACCAGGCCCCATAATACCACTTACTGCAATGCCATAATCTGTCTGCATTAATTCCCTTACCTGTTTAGCCATTTGCAGTACTGTTTCCTCACTTACTGCCCCTACGGTTATAAGGGCTTCGTGGGGCACATTCAGTATGGTTTCTTTAATAATATTGGCATAGCTAACTATGGCGCCTTTAAAAAAAATAGAAGATCCGGGATGTATGCTGAGGAGGTGGGCTATATATCCGCCAGTACAACTTTCGGCAGTGGCTAGGGTTGCGTTTTTTTCTTTTAAAAGATTCCCCACTACCACTTCCATGGGTTGGTCAATATCGGTTACCAAATAGGGAGCTACGGCTGTTTTAAATTGACTAAAATAATAGTCTAAATCTTTTTCCAACAGGCTTTCATCGTTGCTCCAAGCGGTGAGCCTTAAACGAACCATACCATAATTGGGCAAGTAGGCCAACTTAATATGTAAGGGCAATTGCTGCTCTATATCTTTTATTAATTCTGCCAAAAATGATTCTCCAATACCCGCAGTTAGTAAGGTTCTATGTTGAATATATCCGGTATTGAATTTTTTAGGAATCAGTGGAATTACATGGTGTTCCATAATCCATTTCATTTCATGGGGCACGCCAGGCATGGCAATAAAAATTACGCCATCCTGCTCAAACAACATACCCGGTGCGGTACCTCTTTCGTTTTTTAGCACAGTGCAAGTATCTGGCACTTCGGCTTGTTTGGCGTTGCGCTCAATCATAGGTCTTTTCAGCACCTGTTCAAAAATATGGGTTATATGATCTAAGGTTGGTTGATGCACCACCATCTTACCCTTAAAATAATCGCACAACAATGGCTTGGTAATATCATCGGCGGTAGGTCCTAGTCCCCCTGTTAATAATACAATAGATGCTTGCTGTTTTGCCTCATCAAGTGCATGAATAATGTCGCTGCGCGTGTCTCCAACTGCCACGCGTTGTTTTACAGCTACCCCTATTTTATTCAATTCCTGTGCAATCCAGCTGCTATTGGTATCAATTACTTGTCCTATTAACAATTCATCACCAATGGTGATGATAGAAGCATATATTTTTTGGTTCATAATATTGGTTTGTTTGTAAAATTACCTCCTAATTATTTTAGCTCGAATGATTAGCTGTAAAAAAGGGGGTTAACGACAACTTTAAATCTTCGGGCATATCAGTTCTTTTACCAGTAGCAACACTCATAAAATAAAGGGTTACTTTACCTGTAGTAAGTAATTTGTTTTTTTCATTGTACACTTCGTGATGAAAAATAATTTCGTGCGCCGCAGGCAACTCTTTTAATAGGGTTTTGATGGTAATTAATTCATCGTACTGGGCAGGTCTGAGAAACTTCACTTCCATTTTCACCACTGGCATACGAATGCCTATTTCTTCCATCTTTTTATAGGTAAATCCCAGCGATCGAATCCATTCTGCCCTTCCTACTTCAAAATATTGCGCGTAATTGCCGTAATAAACAATATTCATTTGATCGGTTTCTGCGTACCTTACCCTTACTGTGGTATCGTATTCGTACATATTCACTATTTGTTGACAAACTTACAACCTTATCCTGTTTTTCCACAAAGCACTGCTTTATTCCAATCTACACTACTCTAGGATTATCTTTAACAAGGCTTTGCCACTTTGTTTGGATAAATAAAAAAACCTTTGTACTCAATTATTTCCTGCCCATGCGTTGTTCCCTTATTCCTATAACGTTTTTTTTACTGATTGGTTTTGCTCCATCTGTTACTGGGCAGTTCACGCTTTTGAACAACGATCCAGATGCATCATTTAAGCAAGCCAAGGTTTTATACCAACAAGGGCAGCTAAGTCTCGCCTATCCTGTATTTAAGCAATTGTATAACCTTGGTATGGCGAATGGGAATATGCCCGTGCAGTTGACGTTAGAGAATAAGTATTATTATATTATTGCCGCACTGGATCTTGACGAAACTGGCGTTGAAGAGCTGGCCAATTCTTATATTGATGCATCAGAAAGCATTGCACAAGCTCAAAAGCTGGCTTTTCATCTTGGTGAATACTATTACCGTAAGCAGGCATTTGAAGAGGCACTTTCAGCTTACGAAAAAACCAATATTGCCAATTTAAACAATCTTCAGATTGCCAATATGAAATTTCACCAAGGCTATGCTTATTTCGTATCAAAAAAATTTGAAAAAGCATTGCCACTTTTCAACAGTATTCGTCAATTGCCCAATCACCCCAACTATAAAGACGCCAATTATTATTACGGTTTTCTTGAGTTCAATAATAAAAAGTTTGGATCAGCCATTGAATCGTTTTTAATTGCTGAGAAAGATCCCGACTATCAAATGGTGGTTCCTTTCTATTTGGTTGAATTGTATTATTTCACCGGTGAAAAAGAAAAAGCGTTGACTTACGGTGAGCAAGCTATACAGCGCACGGGACAGTATTATGATTTGCAATTGAAACAATTGGTAGGTCATATATTTTTTGAACAACGCAAATTTTCTAAAGCACTTCCTTACCTAGAATCCTTTGTAGATGCTAAAAACAAAGTGAGGCGGGAAGATTTGTATGAATTATCGTATTGTTATTATGAAGCAAAAAAATGGACAAAAGCCATTGAAGGATTTAAGCAGATTGGGGGTGCAAATGACTCATTGGAACAAAACAGCATGTATTTATTAGCAGATGCCTATTTAAAAACAAGCGATTTACAAAATGCCCGAAATGCTTTTCAGTTTTGCGCGGCTAATAACAGCAATAAAGTACAAAAAGAGGTATCGGCTTTTCATTATGCCAAACTATCTTATGACCTTAGTTATTTTGATATTGCTGCAAAATCATTACAGCAGTTTTTAAATGGTTACCCAGCTTCTGCCTACCAAATGGAAGCAAAGGAATTATTCATCAGCACATTGGCTAATACCAATAATTACAAAGATGCGCTAACCATTTATGCTCAACTTGGGAATTCCCGTTCAGAAAATGCGTTGAAGATTTATCCGCGGCTCCTTTATGGTAGGGTTGTTGAGTTGATTAACGACCAGTATATAACCGAAGCAGAACAACTACTTAGTCAATTAATGGCAGCACCATATAATACAACCCAGTTGCCCTTGGCTAATTTTTGGAAAGCAGAGCTTGCATATCGTTCAGGAAAAACAGATCAAGCCATTGCTTACTTAATAGATTATTTAAAGTCGCCCGTTAGAAATGGAGAAGTAAATTCCTCCAATGCACGCTACAATCTGGCTTATTGTTACCTAAAAAAAGAAAATTATAAAGCTGCCAAAGAACAGTTTGAATTGGTGCATAAAAATGCGGCTAATAATTTGAACGATGTAGAAAAAGACGCAATATTGCGCAGCGCAGATTGTTGGTTTATGTTGAAAGATTACAAAGCTGCATTGCCAATATATGAACAAGTAATTCAAAAGAATTGGCCGAATGCCGATTATGCACTTTACCAAAAAGCCATTATCAAAGGCGCACAGAATAAGTTACAAGAAAAACTAGTATTTCTAACACAGTTAGAAGCAGATTATCCAAAATCGGCTATGCTGCCACAGAGCTATATTGAAATTGCCAATACATATCTTGCGGATGAGGATTTTGAAAAATCACTCCCTCCATTGTACAAAGTAGTCAACAACAATAAAGCCATTGCCTTGCATCCACAAGCCTATCAGAAATTAGGTATTGCTTTGTTTAACCTCAATAAAAATGATGCTTCTCTAGATCAGTTTAAAATATTGGTAAAGCAGTTTCCCAATAGCGCAGAAAGCGAGGGCGCAATTGATTATATCCGAAATATTTTTGTAGAAAAACAACAGCCCGCTGCCTATATTGATTTTATGAATAACAATGGCCAATCTATTGGCATAAACGAAGCAGATTCTATTACTTATCGCTCTGCCATGATTCGCTATGAGGCAAAAGATAACCTAGGCGCAGAGTCGGGCTTTACAGAATATGTACTCAAATATCCGAATGGGAAATATGCTATTGAAGCCAATTATTTTCTGGCAGAAGTAAATATTGTTCAACAGAAACCACAATCTGCTTTGCCTTTTTATACGGCTGTAGCAAGTAAGGCTCCCAATAAATATGCAGAGAGAAGTTCATTACAAGCTGCTCGTATTTATTATTTTGACCTGCAAGATTATACCCGTGCTGCTGAATATTTTGCGTTATTGAAACAAAATGCTTTGCAGCAAGAAAATAAGTTAGAAGCCATGCGGGGATTGCTTCGTTGTAAGTTTAAAACCCAGCAGTGGGCCGAAGCAGCTCCCAATGCCGCTGAATTATTGTTACAAAAAGGAATTGCAGCAGACGATCAACTCATGGCTGGTTTTGTAATTGCTAGAAATGAACAATTGGCCAATAATTACCCTACGGCACTAGCTGCCTATCAGTTGCTGCTTAACAAAGGAAAGTCTGCAATAACGGCTGAAGCTCAATATAGGATTGCAGAATTACAGTTTCAATTGAATAAGTTGGCGGAAGCTGAAAAATCATGTTTTGAAGTGATTAAAAAATTCGCATCTTATGATTTATGGGTAACCAAAAGCTATATTCTGGTAGGGGATATCTATTTTAAGCAAGGAGATTATTTTAATGCCGAAGCTACTTTTAAAAGTGTAGCTGAAAATGCAATAATCCCTATTTTAAAACAGGAAGCTGCTGATAAATTGGCAGAAACTATTAAGGTAAAAGAGAAAAATAATAAAGTTCAATAGACCAATAAAGCTACTCACTCATGTACAAATATTTAAAAATAGGTTGTTGGTTATTGTGTTTAGTCTGCCTAAGCCATACAGTGGATGCGCAGAAAAAAAAGCGTGCAAAAAAAACAACCAAACAGGCTATAGCACCAAAAAGTAAAAAGCAAGTAAAAAAACTAGTTTCTAAAGTGGCTACCCGCAAAGCGCGTATAAGTGTACCCAAACAGGAACCTAATCTCAGCAATACATTCAATACACCAAGCTCTATTGATACAGCGGGTAATAGAACGGTGGTAATTACGTCCTCCTTCAAACCATCGCTTCAGTATGCCGCTAAAATTAATTTTACGGCAGCGTCTGCTATCACAGATTCTAGTAAGTTGTTATTGAATTATAAAATACCATCGTCTAACCTATTCTTCTCCTATCAACCAATACCGGTGAGTCCCTTAGCTATGCCAGTTGACTCAGCTTTGCCTTGGAAAAACAACCATCGGTTGAAACTGGGAGCTGGAAATTTCAGTGGATTTTTAGCAGAAGGCAGGTTTTCTTTTGGGGACGGTAAGAAGTCAATTACGAACCTAAAAACCGATTTCTTACATGCTTCTGGTGCCCGCTTTGCACAACAAACGCATCGGTTTGGGTTGGATATTACCTCCATATTAAATACGGAAAATGATTTGGAATTTACAACCCACGCCTATTTTAATACCAATACCATGTATCGCTACGGCTACCAGCCTGAAACATTGGTCTATAGCAAAGACCAGTTGCTGCTTGTGTACAATTCGGTGGGAATAGAAACTGCCGTAAAAAATAAAACTATCACGGCCACAGGAATTAATTATAATCCTTCAATAGCGTATTATCGGTTTACCAATAATGTAAGCAGTAGCGAAAATAATATTGTGCTGAAACTTCCAATGGAAAAAATATTCACTAAAATATTTTTGTTCAAATTGGCATTAACCGCCGATCTGGCTGGTTTAAAAACACCTATTACAAATATCAACAATCATTTGTTTGTGGTAAACCCCGCTATTGTATTTAATACCCCAAATGTTAAAATGAACCTTGGTATTAAGCCGGGATGGGATAATAGCAACTATACAATGTTGCCCGATATACGAATAGAATCAGTTATTCCCAGCACCGCTTTGTCGGTTGAATTGGGATGGGTAGGTAATTTTGTAAAAAATGGGTTTCGAAGCATAGCTGCATTTAATCCATGGATTGGCAACCTAAATACAATGGCTAATACCAGCATAACGGAGCAATTTGTTGGTATAAAAGGAGGTAAAGCCAATCATTTATCCTTCAATGGAAAATTTGCTTACCAGCAGATTAATAACCAGTTTTTATTTGTGAATGAGGCTGGAGATGGGAAAAATTTCACGACCATTTTTGAGCCTGAGCTGAAAACCATAAAACTTACAGGTGAGTTGAATTATGCTGTACAGGATAATTTTTCTGTGTTAGCTTCCGCTGCGTTTACGCAGTTCAATCAACTTTCAAAAGAGACCCATGCATGGGGATTGGTGCCTTTTGAAGCTACCGCTGGAATGCAGTGGAAACCCTTGAATGATTTGCAGGTGAAGGCCGACTTATTCTATAGGGCTGGCTCTTTATATCAAAATGCAGCTCTTGAGGCCAAAAGATTATCTGCTGCAATTGATATGAATCTGGGAATCGAATTCAGTCTCAAACCTAAACTGAATTTGTGGCTTCAACTGAACAATCTTTTTAATAATTTATACCAACGCTGGAACCAGTTTCCCGTTTTTGGTTTCAATGTTATGGGAGGAGTTGTATATTCGTTCCAATAAATGAGTTGAACATGTATCAATACCTTCATAAATACTTGGTGCTCAACCACAAACTAAGCATACCCGATGTAGGTAATTTGGTAATAGAAACCAACAGTGCTAAACTGGATGCAGCCAATGGGTTTTTGTTTGCTCCTTCTCCCACTATTCAGTTTAAGCAGGAACAAACCCCTCCTTCGGATAAAATATTCTTTGATTTCCTTTCTGAGGAAATGGGGCTTGATCAGGTTTCTGCCATCAAAAGTTTTCACGATTACCTGTATAAGTTGAAAACCTCATTGGGTACCCCTAAAGGCGCGGTTTTGCCTGGAATAGGCATGATGCGGAAGGAAGAAAATGGATATATTCTATTTACCCCCGAAAAAAATCTACTTGAATTAATGCCACAAGTGAAATTAGTCGCTGGGGTAGCATTTGCTAAAAAAGAAGCAAAAATTTATCATGAAGACGATGAACGAGATTTATCGGAACAAGAAGAAGAAGATATTCGAGAACTCTTGGGCCAAGAAAGTCAAATAAACGGAAACGATAACTGGTGGGTGTACGCAGTTATATTACTCATGATTGGACTAGGGGCTTTGCTATTTTATTATGTTTAATTGATTGCTTCAATTATCTCTTATGTCTGTAATTCATGTTGCACAATGTGCTGTTTGTTTAGGAAAACATATTCATCCTGTTTTAGATGCCAAAGATTATACGGTAAGTGAATCTATATTCTCCATTTGGCATTGTAGGGATTGCTCCTTTCGTTTTACGCAAGATATTCCAAGTATTGAAAATATTGGGCCTTATTATCAATCCACCAACTATATTTCTCATTCCAATACCAAAAAAGGTATCGTGAATAGATTATACCATTTGGTAAGAAACTATACATTAGGTAGTAAAGCGAGATTAGTACAGAATATTACAGGATTAGAAAAAGGAAATCTTTTAGATGTAGGGGCAGGTACTGGAGCATTCGCCAATACCCTGAAAAAAAGGGGCTGGAATATAACTGCTTTAGAACCCGATGCAATAGCAAGAAGTGAAGCAAAAAAAAACCATGGGCTGGAATTAGAATTGCCAGCGCGTTTATTTGAGTTCAGCGCCAATAGTTTTGATGCCATTACTATGTGGCATGTGATGGAGCATGTGCACGACTTACATGGTTATTGGAATCAGTTCAGCAATATAATTGGCAACAAAGGGCGATTGATTATTGCAGTTCCTAATTATACTTCTGCGGATGCGGAAGCGTATGGAAAGTATTGGGCTGCTTACGATGTTCCGAGACATCTGTATCATTTTTCACCCCAATCCATGAAATTATTGGGAGAGCGGTATGGGTTTAGGTTGGTTGCCACCAAAGCAATGTGGTTTGATGCTTACTATGTGGCTATGTTGAGTGAGCAATACAAAAATGGGCGACCTGATTTTATTCGTGCTTTTTGGCAGGGTTTAAAGTCTAATTTAAAAGCCATTTCCAATCCAAAAAAATGTAGTTCTGTAATTTATATATTCGAAAAGAAACAGCTTACTGGCTCAGTTTAATTTCGAATAAAGTAGGCCATCTTTTTCCAGTAATATAAATATTTTTAGTGGCAGGGTTATACGCAATTCCATTTAAAACATATCCTGCGTCTATACTACGTGGATCATATATTGCACCTGCCTCTTTCAGCAAGTTTTTAAAATCAATTCTTCCCACAACAGATCCTGATAGCGGATCTATTTTAAGTATATAGTCCGTCATATACTGATTGGCATAAATAAATCCTTCTATAAATTCCAGTTCATTTAAGTTAGCTATATACCCGTTGTTGTCGCTTACGCCAATAGTCTTCTCTATTTTAAAACTAGTGGGATTTACCATATAGAGATTGCTGCCTCCTGTAGAAATAATTAAGTGGGTGCCATTGTTGGTAATTCCCCATCCTTCGTAAGGCCATTCAAATTCCTGTATTTTTTTAAAGGTTTTTAAGTCGTACACATGCACCAGATGATTGGTATATGTTAGCTGATATATTTTATTGTTGAGTAGGGTAATGCCTTCTCCAAATTCGTTATCAGGAAGGGCTAGTTTTCTCAAAGCCTTACCACTATTGAGTGCTACTTCTAATAGTTTACTTTCTTTTTCCATGCCCGTGCTTTCATAGAGTTGGTTATTATGCCAAATCAAGCCTTGCGAATATGAACTGGTATCATGCGGATACAGCTTTATAATACTATAATTGATTACAGCAGGTGAGGGCACAATATTGGAATTAATCTCAGGTTCTTTGTTGCTTTGTGGTTCACAACTGGCTAAGTAAAAAACAAGGAATAAAAGGGCGTATATTTTTTTCATAATCAAATTGACAGTTCTAAATTAAGTAGAATAGATTGAATGGAAAGTTAAATGGTTTGAAGTAGATTTTTGGCGACGGTCTCTGCCAAAATTGGAGTGAGCGCTACACCAATTCCATTGCAGGCAATAGCAGCGGTTATATGTTCACTTATTTGCTCACACAAAGGTTTTTTGTTTTTGGTGAAACCCATAATGCCACTCCAGCTTTGTTCAATTTCAATGGGGTTATTGGTAATAAAATGGTTTTGTAAGAAATGAGCCAGCGCATTCCTGATTTCATCGGAACCATTCAAATTGGTGGTTTGTTCTGCTAAAATATCGGTGTTACGTGCACCACCCAATAAAATGCGGTTGCCGATATTTCGCCAGTAATAAAAGCCTTCATTAAAATGAAAACAGCCTTTGGTAAGCAATCCATCAATGGGTTTGGTTAGTACAATCTGCCCCCTTGCAGGTACCACGTTTAAGGTGGGAAATAATGCTTGGGTAAACCCGTTGGTGCAGCCAATAATATGCTTTGCTTTTAGCAATCCATTCAATTTTGTGTGGATGGTTACTATTGAATCATCTTCCAATTTGGTTACCTCAACGCCAAATAAAAATCGTATTCCATTTTGTACTGCCATTTTGGTGAGTTCTGTTACCAACTTACCGCTGTGAATTCCCGCTTCTAAGGGATTGCAAATTAGGGAGTCAAAATTTGAGAGTCCCCAAGTATGCAATGGTTGAGTGGTAAGCGAAAAACTAGTTGGGATGCCTGTGATGGGTTGAAGTAATCGGTTGAATCTTTGAATATGGTCTACAAGATTGGGTGCAGCGGTATATGAATTAAGAATGGCTTCATAGCCACCGCAAGCATCATAATCAATACAGGTTGGCGATAGGCAAGATTTTATCTTTTCAATGCCTTTAAAACGTTGTTCTACCAGTTCAAGCATAGCTTCTGTACCCATGTCAGATTCGTCTGCCAACAATTCGGTGAGGCTACCGAAGCAGGCAAAACCAGCATTACGGGTAGAAGCACCAGTAGGTATGCTATGGCGTTCTAGGATGGTAATAGATAGGGAAGGGGCTGTTTTTTTTAATTCCAGTGCAGTCCACAAACCCATGAGTCCACCTCCAATGATAATGATATCAACAGGCGCAAAATAGCTGTCGTTTTCCCAGAAAGAATGCATTTCAAAGGATGAGTAGTGAATAAAAAAATTTGATTAGCTACACATTAAATCTAAAATGCATAATGTCTCCATCTTTCACCAAATATTCCTTTCCTTCAATGCGAAGGCGGCCATTATCGCGGCAGGCAGCTTCGCTTCCGTATTTTACAAAGTCGTCGTAGGCAATCACTTCAGCTTTGATGAATCCTTTTTCAAAATCGGTATGAATTACACTTGCTGCTTGGGGTGCTTTCCAACCTTTGTGAATAGTCCATGCACGAACTTCTTGCACTCCAGCGGTAAAATAAGTATCCAAATTCAATAGCTGGTAAGCGGTACGAATAAGTCTGTTTAGGGCAGGTTCGGTCATCTTATATTCTTCCATAAACATCTGCTTATCATCGAGCTGCTCCATCTCAGCAATCTGGGCTTCAATATTATTGCACATTACAATTACTTCTGCGCCTTCTGCTGCTGCTATTTTTTTAAGTGCTTCTGAATATTTGTTGCCAGTATGCATATCTGCTTCGCCCACATTGGCAACATACAATACAGGCTTATCGGTGAGCAGAAAAAGATCAGCTACTGCTGCTTTATCCTCCTTACTCAAGCCGAGCGAATGAATGCTTTTACCAGTATCAAGATGGTTCTTACAGCGTTGCAAGATTTCAAATTCAGCTTTTGCTTTGGTATCAGAACCCACACGAGCCATTTTCTCAACTCTTTGCATTTTTTTCTCCACACTTTCTAAATCTTTTAACTGCAATTCGGTCTCAATAATTTCTTTGTCACTAATGGGATTAATAGCACCTTCTTCCCTCAGTACATTTTCATCTTCAAAACAACGAATTACGTGTATGATGGCATCTACTTCACGAATATTACCCAAGAATTTATTACCCAGTCCCTCACCTTTGCTTGCGCCTTTAACGAGGCCTGCAATATCTACAATTTCCATTTGGGTAGGGATGGTTTTATTGGGTTGCACTAGCTGGGTTAGTTTATCCAGTCTTTCATCAGGTACATCTACCAAGCCCACATTGGGCTCGATGGTGCAGAAGCGGTAATTGCTTGCCTGTGCTTTTGCACTATTGCTAACCGCATTAAAAAGGGTTGATTTTCCTACGTTGGGTAATCCTACGATGCCTGCTTGTAAAGCCATTTTTTTGGTTTTGAGGCAGCGAAGGTAGTATTTCTTATCTTAGCTGCATGGCACTCAACTATGTTTGGATCTTGTTTTTTTTAATCGGTCTCGTTATTGCACTTATTAAGCTGATTGTATTTCAGGACTATGAAATATTCAAGAAGCTGGTAGAAGGAATTTTTGATGCCAGTAAAAGTTCTGTAATGGATATTGCCCTGCCACTTACTGGAGTGATGGTTTTTTTTATGGGATTGATGAATATAGGAGAGAAAGCGGGAGCCATTAATTTTTTAGCTAGGATATTGAATCCATTTATGAAGCGACTGTTTCCGGAAGTGCCCGAGAAGCATCCAGCGATGGGACAGATGGTGATGAATTTTAGTGCCAATATGTTGGGGCTCGACAATGCGGCAACCCCTTTTGGACTAAAAGCGATGGAGAGTTTGCAAACCCTCAATCCCAATAAGGAGACGGCCACCAATGCTCAGATCATGTTTCTAGTGTTGCATACAAGTGGGCTCACCCTTATTCCACTGTCTATTATTGCTTATAGGGCAGGGGCGGGCAGCACCAATCCTACCAGTGTATTTGTGCCATTGATGCTGGCCACATCGGTAGCTACCATTGCCAGCATTGTAATTACAGGAATGTATCAACGGTTGAAATTCGATCGCGTATTGATTACTTGGATTGGTGGAATTTCCTTGGTTATTTTTTTATTTGCTTGGTTTATTCATTCGCTTCCTTCACAAAAAGACATTCCAATACCCACTTTATTAACCAAGGAGACTTTTAGTAATGTGCTGGGTAATATTATTTTATTTTTCATCATCTGTAGCTTTATTGTAGGTGGCTATGTGAAAAAAGTAAATGTATTTGATGCATTTATTGAAGGCGCAAAACAGGGTTGGGATTTGATCGTAAAGATCATTCCATATTTAGTGGGCATGTTGGTAGCCATAAGGGTATTTAGAGAGAGTGGGGCATTGGGCGCAATTATTAATGGCATCACTTGGTGTTTTGGTGCGCTAGGAGCTAATAGTGAATTTGTGCCCGCTTTGCCAGTAGCCATCATGCGCCCATTCAGTGGTGGAGGATCGAGGGGACTAATGCTGGATATTTTTAAGGAACACGGCCCCGATGGTTTTATTGGTCAGTTGGCCAGTACATTCCAAGGCAGTGCGGATACTACTTTTTATATTATTGCACTCTATTTTGGCAGCGTGGGTATTAAAAAAGTACGATACGCCATTTGGGCGGGTATGTTGGCCGATTTAATTGGGGTAATTGCAGCAGTGGGCATTGCTTATATCTTCTTTAAATAAGCTACTGAAGGCACAATATTATTTGGCTTCGCTCATGGCCATTACCATATCCCATTCATCGGCAGTTACGGGTTGAACTGAAAGTCTACCAAGCCTTACCAATGCCATATTGGCCAACTGTTTTTCTGCCTTAACCATGGCGAGAGATACAGGCTTTTTTAGTTTTTTAACAGGCTTAAAATCCACCACTACCCAAGCCGCTTCGCTGGTAGTGGGATCTTGGTAAAACTCTTTTACCACTTTGGCAATACCTACTATTTCCATGCCCTCATTGCTGTGATACCAGAAAGCGAGATCACCCTTTTTCATGGCTTTTAAATTGTTGCGAGCTTGGTAATTTCTTACGCCATCCCAGAAAGTCTGTTTGTCTTTTTCAAATTGATCCCAACTGTATTTAAAAGGCTCGGATTTTATTAACCAATAGTTCATCATTAAGTATTTAAATATAAAGCAGCAGCTGCTAAAAATTTCTGAATTTAATTCCTTCCTGTTCCAGTATTTCCAAAACAGGATGGTAAATTTCTTTTACAATTGGAATATGCAATCCCCGTAAGCTGATTTTGTTTTCCAGTAATAGGGTTGCAGCAATGCCCAAGGGGAGGCCCACTGTTTTGGCCATGGCCGTATGGTGTTCATCATCACCATTAACTATCAAACTTGCTTTAGCTACTTGTGATGCTCCATCAATACTGAATTCAACTTCGTGCAACATTACAATCAAGTCTTTATCGCCTGGTTCTAGCTTCCACTTATTTTCTAATAATTGCTGAAACACTGCAGAAATGGGCTGAATACCTTTATTAATGAGCCGATGGTCTCTAAGTCCCAACCAATCAAATTGATATTTTAATAGATCTGATTCCAGCAATACTTCTTTTTTCTGCAATTGCCGTTCAAACATATTGGCATAGCTGATTTTATGGGTGTCAATCAGGTCTTCATCGCTGGTTAATCCCGCTTCCACTACTTTCTGCCAGCCCTTACAAAAATCGGGATACCGAAATGTAGCCCGCATAAAAGTAGCGGCAGATTCCAATCCATAAATCGGGATATAAGAGAGTGAATCGCGATTAGGGTAATAAGCCAATTCCCCAACCCCTTCAAGTTTTAGGGAAGGGCAGTCTTTAAAAATAGAAGCATAGTTTTTCTCAACTACATGGTTTTGCTCCTTGTAAATGGCACCAGCTTTGCCAGCAGTAACAATATTTTTCGGGTTCCAAGTGATTTTGTATTGCCAAGGATTGGTATTGAACTCGGGTGCAATTAGCCCGCCGCAATACGACTTAAATGAAGAAATACTGCCCCCTTTAGCATGAATTTCATCAATCAGCTGCATGGCACTCATATGGTCGATGCCAGGATCTAGGCCCATCTCTCCCAAAAACAGCAGGCCAGCATCGGCAATATCTTTAGCGAGGGATTGAATGGGTTCGTCAATATATGAAGCAGTGAGTAAATGTTTGCGCAGTAGTACACAATCTTTAGCCACTAAAAAATGTAAGGAAGGAGGCAGGAGCGATATTACTATATCAGCAGTTTCAATAAGTGTTTTACGCGCATTATCGTCTCCTATTTCCAATGCAACAGCCGTTAAATGTGTTGCGGTAGCTGTTTTGGAAAGGATATTAGATAAGTTCAAGTCAGCAATGGTAAAATGCCATTGTTTTTCAAGGGTAATTTTGGCCAAATATTGAATTAATACGGTCGCGGATTTACCGGCACCAAAAAGCAAAATACGGGGGACTCTCTCCATAATAAAAATAAATATAGTACAATTGAAATCTATCTATGGAAATCAATCTTTTAGAAGGGGTATTTTATGTGGATAAGTGCCGTTAAAAAACGGCCTTTTTTAGCGATTTTAACCCTTGAAAAAGCTATCTTCGCAGACCTATATATCGGAAGCTATTTTGCGCCCGATTAAAAGGCTAAATCTGAACAAAAAGATACATGGAAGAAAATCAATTGCCAGAACAAACCAGCGATAATGATCGCATCATACAGGTAAATATAGAGGAACAGATGAAAACGGCTTATATCGACTATTCTATGTCGGTTATTGTAGGTCGTGCTCTGCCCGATGTACGCGATGGGTTTAAGCCCGTACACCGCAGGGTGTTGTATGCTATGAGTGAGTTGGGTAATAGCAGCAATAAGCCATTTAAAAAGTCGGCTCGTATTGTAGGGGAAGTAATGGGTAAATACCATCCCCATGGAGATAGTGCTATTTACGATACATTAGTGCGTATGGCGCAGGAGTGGACGATGCGGTATACCTTGGTAGATCGGCAAGGTAATTTTGGAAACCAAGATGGGGATCCGCCAGCAGCTATGCGTTATACAGAAGCACGTCTTCAGCGTATTGCAGAAGCCATGCTGGATGATATTGAGAAAGATACCGTGAATTTTCAGTTGAATTTTGATGACTCATTAGAAGAGCCAACGGTACTTCCTACTCGTATACCACAATTATTGGTAAACGGTTCTTCGGGTATTGCAGTGGGTATGGCTACTAATATGATGCCGCATAACCTGAGTGAAGTAATTGATGGCTGTGTAGCTTATGTAGAAAACAGAGAAATTACTATTGAAGAGTTGATGAGCCATGTAAAAGCCCCGGATTTTCCGACTGGTGGGGTAATTTATGGAATGGAGGGTGTAAAGCAGGCTTTGTTAACGGGTAGGGGTAAAGTGGTGGTTCGGGGTAAATGCAATGTAGAAACCAAGCCCAATGGTCGCGAAATGATCATCATTACAGAAGTACCTTATCAGGTGAGCCGTGATACATTAACGGATCGGATAGGGCGATTGGCGATTGATAAAATTGTAGATGGAATTTCCGATGTGGGCAACCAAAGTAATAAAGATGGTACTCGTATAGTGGTGGAACTGAAGAAAGATGCGGTAGCGCAAGTGGTGATTAACCAACTGTATAAGCATACCGAATTACAGACCAGCTATGGTATTAATAATGTGGCATTGAGCAAGGGGCGTCCAAGAATTATGAACCTGCGCGATTTGGTGCGTGAGTTCATTGAATTTAGGATGGAAGTGGTGATCCGCCGTGCCAAATTCGAATTGCGTAAGGCAGAAGAGCGGGCGCATATTTTAGAGGGATATTTGAAAGCATTGGATCACTTAGATGAAGTGATTGCGCTTATTCGTGCCAGCCGAACGCCCGATGAAGCCAAAGAAAGCTTGATGGCAAAAAGCAAGGAAGAAAAATGGTATCTTAACTCAGGTATGTTTTCTGAACTTACCAATGAACAGTATAGCCAGCAAGAAGGATTGTCGGAAATACAGGCAAAAGCCATTTTGGAGTTGCGTTTACAGCGGTTGACTGGAATGGAACGCGATAAAATTATTGAGGAATTCAATGGGTTGATTGAAACCATCAAAGGCTTGAAAGCTTTGTTGGCCAGTGAAGACCTTCGATATGATCTCATTAAGAAAGAATTGCTGGAAGTAAAAGTGAAGTTTGGGGACGAGCGTAAAAGTGAAATTCAATACCTAGCAGATGAAATGCGTATTGAAGACCTGATAGAGGACGAAGACGTTGTAATTACCATATCACACTTAGGTTATATTAAAAGAACATCTGCTACCGAATACCGTCAGCAGAAGCGTGGGGGAAGAGGTGCTGTTGGTTCTAAAACCCGGGAAGAAGATTATGTAGAACATTTATTTATTGCCTCTACACACGATACCATTATGTTCTTTACCGAAAAGGGAAGATGTTATTGGATGCGGGTGTACGAAATTCCAGAAGGAGAGAAGCAAAGCAAGGGGAGAGCCATCCAAAACCTGATTCAATTGCCAGGCGATGATAAGGTGAAAGCCATCATCAACGTGAAAAAAATTGATGACAAAGAGTTTGTTCAGCAACATTATATTGTTCTTTGTACCAAGAAAGGAATTATTAAAAAAACTTCATTAGAAGATTTCAGCAGACCAAGAGCCAATGGGGTGAATGCCATTACAATTGTTGAGGGAGATGAGTTGTTAGAAGCGAGACTCACCAATGGTTCCAGTGAGATCATGATGGCTTTGAAAAGCGGTAGAGCCATTCGCTTTCCCGAAGTAAAAGTGAGATCCACGGGTAGGGGTGCTATTGGTGTAGGTGGAATTGAAGTAGATGATACCAAGGATGAAGTAATTGGAATGATCTGTGTAAATAAGGAAGATCTTGAAAGAACCATATTGGTAGTAAGTGAAAAAGGATACGGTAAGCGAACAGCCATTGAAGATTATCGTATTACCAATAGGGGCGGTAAGGGTGTTAAAACCATTAATGTAACCGAGAAAACAGGAAATCTGGTAGGGATTTTGTATGTGAAAGAAACAGAGGATTTAATCATTACTTGTAAATCAGGAATCACCATCAGAACAGGTATTTTAGCAATCCGTGAAGCGGGCAGGGCAACGCAGGGAGTGAAACTGATTCGACTGGATGATACGGATGAAATTGCAGCAATTTCTCAGATTGAGGATCAGACCGAAGATGAAAATCCAATAGCTGAAATCGAAGCTGACACAACAGCGTCAACCGAGACAGATTTACCCAATACAACCGAAAACACACCCGAAAACACAACCGAAAACACAACCGAAAACACAATTGAAAACATAGAACCCGATTCCGAATAAAATCAATAAAAAAAAGATATATGAAACATTTTATTGCTGTATTACTGAGTATTTTCATCTTGAATATTGCTGTTGCACAAGATTATAAAAAAGTGCAAACCGTATTATTACTCGGGAAAATTGAAGAAGCTAAAGTTGAGGTAGAGAAAGCGCTTGCTGATCCTAAAACCAAGGATAAAATAGAAGGCTGGTATTGGAAAGCTAGAATTAATGCCGCCATCTACAAAAACGAAGGGTTGCGTGTAAAGTATCCAACCATTCTTGAAGACGCCAATGCTGCATTTAAAAAATATGTGGAACTAGACCCTAGTTATTTATTGGTAAAAGAAAAAGGAGCTGAAGGATTCTTTGATATGTACTCCACTTCTTTCGGTAAAGGAATTGAAAGTTTTAAAGCAAAAAATTGGCCTGATGCTTCTCAAGCATTTGAGTCGGCCGTTTTTTACAGCGATTATATCTTTAAAAATAAATGGTCAAGTTCAGCGGCTATTTTTGATACTACTTCTATTCTTTATTGTGGATATTCCTACCAAAATGCTCAGAAAATGGAAGAAGCTGCTAGGCATTATACACGGCTTGCCGATAAGCGAGTAACTGGAGAAGGGTTTGCAGATATTTATAAATTTCTAGTAGATCATGCTACTAAAACAAAAAATAAACTAGGTTTTGAGCAATACCTAGCAATAGGTAAAGAGGTTTATCCCAAAGAAAATTGGGAAGATTTTGAGATTGATTATATTGACCAAAATTATGACCTTACCCAGAAATCTGCTATTTATGATGAAAGAAACGCTGCTGGTACGCTAACTGAAAATATGTATTTGCAGTTTGGAGATGTTTTTGTTAACGCAAAACACAAAGAAGGGGTAGACAGTTCTTTACATGATATGTATACTAAAAAGGCAATTGATGCTTTTGTAAAAGCATACAATAAAAATTCCCAAAATGCATTGGCCGCTTACAATGCAGGAATTATTTATTACAATTATTTTAATTTAGAAGACGATAAATATGCTGAAAACATTAAAAAGTTACAACAAATAAATGCCAGTAAGCCTGTGGTGAAAGATCCCAAGAAAAAAGCAGCGGCCGATGCCGAATTTAAGCTAAAAGTAGATGCCATTAAAACTGCAAACTCTTTAGTAGAAAAGAATGCTATAGAAAATGTAGATATTGCTATTGAATGGCTAACAAAATCTTACCTTGTTCTGAAAGACAAATCGCCCCGTTCTAATACTGAAAAAAGTGTAATTAGTAAATCGGTAGACTTTATTACCAACCTATATAGCTACAAAATGGGACGAGTTAGAGGGAAAGATCCCAAAGCTTTTGACGCTTATGAAGCTAAATACAAGGAATTTGATGCTTTGCACGGTACTTTTAAGTAATTGATTGAACTATGATACCCAATAGAAGAAGTTTCATACGAAAAAGCATTTATACTGGTTTCGCCATTTTTGCGGGGGGACAATTATTGTCGCAAAAGAATTGGATGCACTCCAGTGATGGAATTACTTCAAAACCTAATCTACTCAGATTTCTGGTTGCATCAGATGGGCATTATGGTCAAGCTGATACCAATTATCAACAAAACCTTGATGATTTGATCGCCCATATAAAACGAGAGCATGCACTAGAGCCGCTTGATTGCTGTATTATTAATGGAGATTTGGTACACGACGAAAAAAAGTATTTACCAATTGTTAAGCAGCACCTAGACCAATTACCCATTCCATATTTTGTAACCCAAGGCAATCACGACCAAGTGAGTGCCGAAGAGTGGGAGTCAATTTGGGGAATGCCAGTGAATCATACAGCGGTAATTCGCGACCAAGTTTTGTTGATGGCAACTACCTCCAATGAAAAGGGCGAATATATATGTGCTGACTTAGATTGGTTAAAAACTGAATTAGATAAATATAAAAATCATACTGCCATATATATATTTATTCATATTACGCCTGAAAAATGGACGAGCTATGGCATTCAATGCGACCAGTTTCTACAATTACTTACGCAATACAAAAACATTGTAGCGGTATTTAATGGACACGATCATGACCAAGATCATTTTAAAATAAAAAACAAGATTCCTTTTTTATTTGATGGACATTATGGAGGTAATTGGGGATTGGATTATAAAGGCTATAGAATAGTGGCTTTAAAGGAGAACAATCAACTCCATACTTATATGATGAATTCGGAGTTTAAGTTGAACGAGGCTTATTTTTAGTAAACCTCGTTCAAAGTTTAATTATGGTTTGATGATGTAATTCACTTTCTTAACCACTTGTTTTGAACTTCTACGCTCAACTGCAAATGTTGTGGTACTTATTACTTTAGGTGCTTTTAACTCCAAAATCTTCTTGTTTTGATCTAGTACACTTTGCTCTAGAACGGCAACTTTTTTTGCCAACAATGTTAAGCTTGAATCGGAGTGACCATGATTTGCGTCTACTTCATTAATAGAGCATAAAAT
>JAAFJB010000027.1 GCA_013297995.1 Chitinophagales bacterium
ATAATAGCAATCACCAGTAAGAACAGCAATAAGCGACCACCCCACTTAAAGCGTTGCCACCTGCTGGGGTTGTTGGTCTGAAAAATTTGATGAGATCCTTTGGCCATAATGCCGCATTAATACGTACCAATAAAGTTAATACAGCAATAGCCAATCACCCTTCAAAACTACTGTAGAAATAAGGTGTTTTGGCTTCAAACTCTGCTGCACAGGTATCTACCATTTTGTAAACACGTTTAATACCGAGTGCTTTTCTTTTCTCGTACACTTCATCTTCGGTACAGTTGCCAGTAAGAATTTTAGAAATTTGTAAATCACCAAATCCCATTTTCTTAGCGTCTTTTAGCAATTGTTGAGGCAGTGTTTCTAAGTTGAATTTGGCAATTTCTTTTTCTAACAGGCATATTTCCTGAATTTGATATATAAACCAGCGATCTATTCTAGTGGCTTGGGCAATAGATTTAACGGTAGATCCCTGCATTAATGCATCTTTTATACGGAAAATACGATCCCATTTTGGGGTCTTAATATATTCAACCAATTCCTCACTCTTCATCAGACTTTTACCATAATATCCCAATCCTACCGCTTCATTTTCCAAGCTCTGACAAGCTTTTTGAAGTGCTTCAGCAAAGCTTCGGCCAATGGCCATTACTTCACCTACGCTTTTCATTTGTAATCCGAGGGTATCATTGGCGCCTTTAAACTTATCAAAATTCCAACGAGGAACTTTTACAATTACATAATCCAGTGCGGGCTCAAAATAAGCCGAAGTGGTTTGGGTAATCTGATTTTTCAATTCATCTAAGCTGTAACCGATGGCCAGCTTGGCAGCAATTTTTGCAATGGGATAGCCCGTGGCTTTAGAAGCCAAAGCAGAAGAGCGACTAACCCTTGGGTTAATTTCTACCGCAATCAGGTCTTCCGTTTCGGGATTAAGTGCAAACTGAACGTTACAGCCACCGGTAAAATTACCGAGTGAGCGCATCATTAGAATGGCTTTATTGCGCATGTCTTGAAAAGCAGTATCGCTAAGCGTCATAGCAGGAGCAACCGTAATTGAGTCGCCCGTATGAACCCCCATTGGATCTAGGTTTTCAACGGTGCAGATGATTACTACATTGTCGTTACAATCCCTTAATAATTCCAATTCGTATTCTTTCCAGCCCAATACGGCTTTTTCTACCAATACCTCATGAATGGGAGAGGCTTTTAAACCTCTTTCAAGGGCTGCATCTAAATCGTCTTTGGTATGAACAAATCCACCGCCAGTACCACCAAGGGTAAAAGAAGGTCGAATTACCAACGGAAAACCAATTTCCTGTGCAAATTCCTTTCCCTCTAAAAAACTATTGGCAACGTGACTAGGCGCTACCGCAATTCCTATTTTCACCATTAACTGCCTAAATTTTTCCCGATCTTCTGCGGTATCAATAGCCGCAACATCAACCCCAATTAATCTACAATTGTATTTTTCCCAAATACCAAGCTCCTCTGCTTCCTTACAAAGATTAAGGGCTGTTTGTCCCCCCATGGTGGGCAAAACGGCATCAATTTGATTCTCTATAAGTATCTGTTCAATGCTTTCTACCGTAAGGGGAAGGAGGTATACTTTATCTGCCATCATCGGATCCGTCATAATTGTGGCGGGATTACTGTTGATAAGTATTACTTTTATGCCCTCTTCACGGAGACTTCGAGCGGCTTGAGAGCCAGAATAGTCGAATTCACAGGCCTGTCCGATAATGATTGGTCCTGAACCTATGATGAGTACTGAATGAATTGATTGATCTTTGGGCATAGAATTAGTGTAATAAATTGCACAAATGTAAGGCTCAGAGACCAAACTAACCGTTAAAAAATTTTGATCATACCCTGAACGGGTAACTATAAAAAAAGCAATATGGCAGTATTAAAAGAAGGCAGCAAAGCGCCTGCATTTAAAGCAGTAGACCAGAATGGCAAAACAATTGCACTGGCAGATTATAAAGGCAAAAAAGTAATCCTATATTTTTATCCCAAAGATGATACGCCAGGATGTACGGCTCAGGCTTGTAATTTAAAAGACAATTACAGCATCCTTTTGAACAAAGGCTTTGAAATATTGGGTGTAAGTGTGGATAGTGTAAAAAGCCACAAGAAATTTGAGGAAAAGTATGAATTGCCTTTCTCTTTGGTTTCCGATGAGGAGAAGAAAATAGTGGATAAATACAATCTTTGGGGCGAAAAGAAATTCATGGGTAGAACCTATATGGGTACCACCAGAACCACTTTTCTAATAGATGAGGCGGGTATTATTAAAAAAATAATTGCCAAGCCCGATACAAAAAATCATACTGAAGAAATTCTGGCTGCTTGGGAAACGGTTTAAAATCGGTGCAATTTATTTGCTGAATATTTCTATAGAAGCCAATAAAATGGACTTTCTGGCGTTAAAAGCTTGGAAAATAAGTCTTCAATGCCCAAAAGGAATGAGTTATTCAAGCAAACAAACTTGTTTATGGTACCTCCCCATATACCATCTGACGATCATCGGCGTTTGAAAGAATTGTATCGGTATGAAGTGCTAGACACTTCATACGAAGAGGAGTTCAATGATGTTGCGCAGCTTGCTGCTACAATTTGCAAAACACCCATAGCACTTATTTCTATGGTAGATGCAAAGCGTCAATGGTTTAAAGCAAAATATGGTATTGAATACAATGAGTTTTCTCGAGATATTTCTTTTTGTGGGCATACCATTACTGCGGATAGTTCTATTTTTGAAATTGAAGACGCATCCATAGATGAGCGATTTATAGACAATCCGCTGGTAACTGGTGAACCTTATATACGTTTTTATGCAGGGGTGCCATTGGTAAATAAGAATGGATTTAAGGTGGGCACCATTTCTGTATTAGATACCAAGCCCGGTATGCTGAGTGCTGAGCAAGCATTTACATTACAAACCATGGCGAAGCAGGTGGTAAAACTGCTGGACCAAAACTTGCTCAACAAGCAGCTAGAACAGCAGCAGATAAAACTGCAACAACAAATGGAAATGCAGAACCGCATTCTCTCCATTATTGCGCACGATGTAAGAAATCCTATTGGTGCTGTAAAATCAATTATTGAATTAAATGCCCGCAAAATATTGAGTCAGGAAGATTCAGTTGAGCTAATGAATATGGCAGGTAAACAAATTGATGGCACAGTAGAATTGTTGAACAACTTGGTAGATTGGGGATCTATGCAAATGCGTGGCAAGGGCTTTGAAACAGAAAAAGTGCATATGCGTACTTTGGTAAGCAATATGTTTAAGAGCTTTGAGGTGATGGCTTCGCTGAAGTCTAATATCATGGTAAATCTGGTAGATGAAGACTTGTTTATTCGGTCTGATATCAACGCCATGCGATTTATTTTACGCAACCTAATCAGCAATGCCAATAAATTTACCAAAGAAGGGGTAATTACGGTTTATGCTCACCAAGAAGCAACCAAAATTATGCTCTCGGTAAGTGATACCGGTGTGGGCATGACGCTTGAAATGCAAACCAAACTATTTGATGGCGAGCATTACCAAAGTACAACAGGCACTGGTAATGAGAAGGGGAGCGGACTAGGGCTTATTCTTACCAAAGATTTTGTACAAATGCTGGGCGGTACCATTTATGTAGAAAGCCATATTGACAAGGGTACTTCTGTTTACTTACATTTTAAGGATAATTAGCTAAATAAGGTAAATACCAACCAACTCATTCCATAAGCTAAGGCCGTCATGTAAATAAATTGAAATACAGGCCATTTCCATGTTTTGGTTTCGCGTTTCACTACTGCCAATGTACTCATACATTGCATGGCGAGTACATAAAATACCATCAACGAAAGCGCCGCTGGTAAGGTGTACACTTTTCTTCCATCAGCGTGTTTGGCGGCTTGTAATTTTTGCCTGAGCGATTGATTGTCTTCTTCGTCTACACTGTATAAGGTTGCCATTGTTCCCACAAATACCTCTCTTGCAGCAAAAGAAGTGATAAGTGCAATACCAATTTTCCAATCATATCCCAATGGAGCTATAGCCGGTTCAATGGCTTTGCCTAAAATACCAGCATAAGAATGTTGTAATTTTTCAGTACTCAATTGTTTGTTTAAGGAGTCTTTGGCAGCGGGTTGTGCAATAATCATTTGGGTATATTGCTTTTCTACTTCCTTCATTTTATTACCAGGCCCAAAAGAACTCAGAAACCAAAGTACTAAGCTAATTACCATAATTACTTTACCAGCATCGGTAACAAATATGCGTGCTTTTTCTACCATGGTAATGCCTGCATTTTTCCAACGTGGAGAACGATACATGGGCAGTTCCAGTATAAAAAAACTTTTCTCTTTTATATTGATGAAAAACTTCAAAACATAACTCACTGCCATCGCCATAAAACTGCCTAAAAAATACAAAGCCATCATTACCAAGCCCTGTAAACTAAGGAAGCCAAAATAATAATGATCGTTAATTACCAATGCAATTAATATGGTATAAACAGGTAAACGTGCACTGCAACTCATTAATGGAGTTACGAGTATAGTAAGTAATCTTTCTTTTTTATTTTCAATATTTCTGGCACTCATAATGGCAGGAACTGCACAAGCAAAACTGCTGATCATGGGCATCACACTTTTTCCATTCAATCCCACTTTGCGCATCAACTTATCACTTAAAAAACTAATGCGAGCCATATAGCCAGTATCTTCCAGCAAAGTGATGAGCCCAAAAAGTATCATAATTTGTGGAACAAAAACAAGTATGCCGCTGAGTCCCGCTAGAAATCCGTTAATGGTTAAATCACTCCACCAAGTATTGGGTAATACAGTAGAAAGCCAGCCAGCAAACTGCGCAAATCCCCATTCAATACCATCCATTGGATATTTGGCCAACCAGAAAATACTTTGGAACAACAGAAATAAAACCGTTAAAAGAATAATATAACCCCAGGTTCTGTGTAGTAATAAATTATCTAATTTTTCCGTAAATAATTTTTTCTCCAATGGCCCTGTCTCCACTACATTTTGTTGCATGATCTGCCTAATGCGTGTGTAACGCTGCATGATCTCCTCTGCTTGGGTTTTAGTAGTATTAAATTGATTACGTTTTACAATGCTATTGATCAATTCATTATGTGGTCTAGTCGCTAGCAGTTCTTCGTGGTTAATAAGCTGGTGAATGGCAGCATATTCAACCATTTGTGGAAAGCAAGTCTGCATTTCTGCAATAGCAGCAGGCGCAAGCTTTGCGGTATCCATAAACTGGCGGCCTTTATAAGCAGTATCAAACTGCATTTTGGCAATTACTTTTTTTAATTCAGCAAGTCCCTTATTTTTTCTTGGATTTACAGCAACTACAGGAATGCCGAGATCCGCTTCTAATCCCCCAATATCTATTTGAATATCTTTTTTAGCAGCCAAATCATTCATGGTAAGTGCCATTACCACGGGAATTTTTAAGTCAATAATCTGACTACAAAACAACAAGTTACGCTTTAAGTTACTGGCATCGGCCACCAAAATAATCAAGTCGGCTTTGAGGTCTGGGTCGGCTCCCATCAATACTTTATAAGCCACCCACTCATCGGTTCTTCTAGGGTATAAGCTGTAAGTGCCGGGTAAATCAATCAGGTTCACTTCTCTTTTTGCTTCCAACAAAAAACCACCTGTTTTTTTGTCAACCGTCACGCCCGGAAAATTACCTACTTGCTGGTTTAAACCAGTAAGTGCATTAAAAAGGGAACTCTTGCCACTATTTGGGTTGCCTACCAGTGCAATATGAAGGGTTGTATTTATCAAGGTTGCAAAAGTAGTTCCAAGTAATGGCAGTTGGTTACGAGATCGGGAACAGAATTACAATCATTTTACAATACAATTATATTTGTGATGCGGTAGCTACTTACTTTTGCTATACAAATATAAATTATGAAATGAGCCATAACAAAAAGTTGTTACCAACCGAAATGTTAATTGGCGAATTTTATGAGACCATTAAAATAATAAAAATTAAGTCATGAAAAAATGGATGGTGATATGGCTCTTTTTGCCGCTATTGCTCACTGCACAGAGTAAAAAAAAGCAGCGACAGGCAGAAGAAAAAGAGAATAAGCTACTGGTTGCCAACCTGCAAAAGCATGTTCAATATTTGGCTGACGATAAGCTGGAAGGTAGAAGAACTGGTACCAAAGGAGAGCAAATGGCTATGGAATACTTGGTAGAGCAGTACGGTCAAATGGGGCTTGAACCAAAGGGCAGCAGTGGCTTTATACAGGAGTTTACTATTAATGAAGGAAAGCAAATAGATACCAGCACCCATTTTTTTTTGGGCGATAAAAATTTGCTGTTGAATGAAGATTATTTCCCCCTGGCGTATAGTGCAACTAAGTTGGTAAAAGGCTCTCCAGCAGTGGCATTGGCCGAAATGGGTCAGCCTTGGTTTAAAGACCTGAAAGCGGTATTAGAAGAAAATAAAAGCAACCCGCATTTTGATATAGAAGAAGCCATTAAAAAAATGGCCAATGAAGCCGCTGCAAAAAAAGCAACTGCACTGCTCTTGTTCAATAGTTCAGATAGGGTAGACAATGTGCAGTATAATAAAAACGACAAAGCAATTCCCCTTGCTATACCTATTATTTACCTGACCAAAAAAGCATATCAAACCTATTTATCTGATTATACAGCCACCCTAAAAACGGTTATTAATATATCATTTAGCAATAAAATTCGAAAAGCTAGAAATATAGTAGGCTATATTAATAATAATGCTGCAACAACGGTTGTACTGGGTGCGCATTACGATCACCTGGGTTATGGGGAGGATAAAAATGCATTAGATACCAATCATGCCGTACACAACGGAGCCGATGATAATGCCAGTGGTACCGCAGCTTTGCTGGAATTGGTTCGGATGCTAAAGAAAAAGTCACCTACCCATAATAATTACTTAATCATTCATTTTTCTGGGGAAGAACTTGGATTAATGGGTAGTAAATATTGGCTTGATAATCCTACCATTTCCATCACCCCAAACTATATGATTAATATGGATATGGTTGGCAGGTATGATACGGCTCGTAAACTCACCATTGGAGGATATGGAACATCACCGCAGTGGAGAACAACCATACCAAGTGTTGCCCAAAATTTTTCATACAAGATAGACAGTGCAGGCAGCGGTCCTAGTGACCATGCCAGCTTTTATAGAAAAGATATTCCTGTTTTATTTTTCTTTACGGGCAGTCACCAAGACTATCACAAAGCCAGTGATGATTGGGATAAGATTAATTACCCCGGAATAAAAGACATTGTAAAGCTGGTACACAAAATAGTAGTTCAAACAGATTCATGCGGAAAAATTGCTTTTACCAAAACCGCAGAACAACAAATGGGCAAGAGTACTCGTTTTACAGTTAGTTTGGGCGTGATTCCCGATTACGGCTATACTGGAACGGGTATGCGAATTGATGGAGTTAGTCCCGGCAAAACCGCAGAGAAAAAGGGATTGATAGCTGGTGATATATTATTGCAATTGGGTGAGTACAAATTTGTAGACGTGAATAGTTATATGCAATCGCTGGCGAAATTTAAGAAAGGCGATAAAACCAAATTAGTTTATAAGAGGGGAGTGCAGGAAATTACGGTAGAACTGGAATTTTAAAAAAAAGGTATGAAACTTCGCTTAGATGTTGATGAATTAAACGACGATTTTTTTGAAGATAGCCGCTTGTTGGGTATTACAGCAACAGTAAAGAATTACCAGTTTTGTATGCAGCTTAATAATAATCTTGGGTATGATTTTAGGCTTAACCCAGAGATAGAAATTCACCTCAAGAAAAAAAATAGGAATTATTATTTTTCTATTTATGAGTATAAGGAAGCCAATACACCCTTAATACATTATCTCTATCAAAACCAGTTTGATGGCGAATACTTACTACCTGAGTTTAAGCATATGGATTTTTTGTGGTTGATGAAATATGATTTTGTGGATGATGATAAATGCAATTGGATTAAACAAACCATTCGTAATTTAAATGGTGTGCAGTTGGTAGCGGAGCTTACCAATGAACAAATTAAGAACAAAGGGAATATGGTATTTTAAAAAAGGTATGACAGCATTACACAATAATAATTGGATTGTAAAACACAATACACTGTACCGAAAATTCAGTTTCAAGAACTTTTCTGAAGCGTTTGCTTTCATAACTCGGGTAGCAATTGAAGCAGAAAAAATGAACCATCATCCTAAATGGACCAATATTTATAATACAGTAGAGTTTTGGCTGAATACGCACGATGCAGACAATACTATTACCGAACTTGATTATCAATTGGCTGAAAAAATTGATAATTTACTGTAATCAATTCAGGCGGCATCCCCGTTTACCCAAATTCTTTTTTCTTGCACCGCAGTCATTCTTCCAATGGGTTTTGTATGGTTCTGTAAACCTGCCGACTCTAAAATGGCCACCACTTCTGCTACTGCTGCTGGGTCTACGGCAATTAATAAGCCGCCATTGGTTTGAGGGTCTGGCAACAAAGAAAAAGCTTGCATGATTTCTACCCCTTTGGCAAAACCAACGGATGCATTATAAGCATTCCAATTGCGATAAGTTGCATCGGGTATCAATCTTAATGCAAGGTATTTTTTAGCAGCTTCAATAATGGGAACTGCTGGGTATGAGAGGGTTACGCCAAGGCCGCTTCCTTCGGCCATTTCCATTAAGTGGCCAATTAATCCAAAACCTGTTATATCGGTCATTGCATGAACGCCTGCAACCGCACCCAATTTTTCTCCAACACTATTAAGTTGATTTAGTTGTTGAATGAATAAAGGAAGATCTGTGGCCTCCAACTGTTGCTTCTTCTGGGCAGTTGCTAATATGCCTACTCCAAGTGGTTTGGTTAAAAACAATAAATCACCTTCTTGGGCGGTATTGTTTTGTTTGAGGTTGGGAATGGCAACCATACCATTTACGGAGAGACCAAAAATGGGCTCAGTGGTATCTACACTATGACCTCCAGCAAGTGGAATACCCGCTTCGGCACAAATACTTCTTCCTCCCTCAATCACTTCACGGGCAATCTCAGGGCCTAACTTATCTACTGGCCAGCCCAAAATAGCCAGGGCCATAATTGGCTTGCCCCCCATTGCATATACATCGCTGATGGCATTGGCCGCGGCAATTCTTCCAAACTGGTATGGGTCGTTCACAATTGGGGTAAAAAAATCGGTAGTACTAATGAGTGCAGTCCCATTGCCAAGATCATATACTGCCGCATCATCTTTGCTGGAATTGCCTACCAATAAATTGGGATAAATGGGTTGTGATACAGTGGTATGCAGCATTGCATCTAAAACAGCAGGGGCAATTTTACAGCCACAACCTGCACCGTGAGAAAATTGAGTTAGTTGAATATCAGCCATAGAACAAAATTACACTAATTGAATGGCTGTTTGCATTAGAAAACCGTGTAAACGAAGAGAGCTGCCTATAAAAGCAGCTCTCTTACCCCCATAATATTACAGAATGTAATTTGGTGAAGATGATTCAATACGGGTAATTATAAGAAAAGCTTACACGAAACCCTTGTTTTCTTTCATGAAAGAATAGAAATATTTTTTAAAGGGATGAATAATATAAACCTTTGATTGCTATTCATTTCTTCTGTAATATGCAACTTATATGAAGTTGTTTTTATCTGCTATATTCTTATTAGCCCTGCAAATTGAAAAGCTCAATGCACAATATCCATATACACAAAAGATTAATTATCCAGCACAGTTGCCCACGCAAGTAATCTATGATATGTTGTCTGATAAAAGCGGTTATTTATGGCTAGCAACCGATAAGGGACTTTTTAGATTTAATGGTAGGTCGTTCACTCAAATTCCATTCAATAAAACAAGTTTACAAGCGGTTAGTTATTTGCAGCAAGACCCGCAAGGCACTATCTGGTGTATGAATTTTTATAAAGAAATTTTTTATTATAAAAATGATACGCTATACAATTTTACGGCACCAAATGCACAGCTTAAAACAGCTGGTTCCGTGCTTAATTTTGTTGTAACCAGAAATGATGTATGGATAGCCTCCTTGTCAACCCTCTTTCAATTCAATAAAAAAACGGGTTTTTTAAAGCAAAAAGTTATGCCACCTGTAGATGGCATTGGCTATTTTACCAATAGGGGAGAACAAATTATTGCTTGTGCTGCTGATGGGTGGACTTACCAGTATCCTGAAAAAAATAATAGTTGGAAAAAAATTCCCGAATTAACCAGTAATATGCGAATGACTTCAACTGCTACATCCGTAGTAGCTGCACAAGTAGGCAGCATCCGGTCTGCTGGGTTTAAGGTTGAAAATAATAAGGTTGAATTAATTCCCCAATTAGATCTCCCTAGTAATATTATTGTTTATCACTTCTCTAATACGGGTGAAAATGAACTATGGATTTGTTCGCAGTCTGGAGCATATTCATGGGATGTATCAACTGGAAAAACCTCGCTAATATTTCCCGACCAAAGTGTAACTGATATTGTAAAAGATTACCAAGGTAACTATTGGATAAGCACCCTCGATAATGGGCTTTTTATATGCCCCTCTTTACAAAATAAGCTGTACAAAATGAATAGTATAGGTGCCATAGATAATATTACTAAAATTGCTGCAGTTAATAAAAATACAATAATAGCGGGAAGTAGTAAAGGCGCAATCACCCTATTTAATCAAGGAAATGGAAAACAAATTTCCTATCATTTACCCATTTCAAGGGAAATAGAATTTATACAATATGATGCCAAAAATGAATTAATATATACCAATCGAGGATTACTAAAAAAGGGAGAACCAAGCAGCTTGCTTTATTTTGATTTCAGCAAAGGAACGGCCATAGATCCTAAAGGAAATATTCTAATAGCAACCTTTAATAAGGCTTATGTACGAGCTAGTTTAGTAAACAGAACACAGAAAAAATTATGCAATAATGATTTTGCACTGTACAAAAAACATACGGAGCTGTATCTACAAACTCATCTAGATTCAATTGCTGTATTCAGGTGGTTTAGAACCAATACGGTAGTTGCTTCAAAAGATAATCTTCATTTTTGGATGGCTTATGCAGACGACTTGTATAAGTATAGTTATGCCGGAAGCAATAAAATTATTAGGAGCAAAAAAGGAGCGCCTATTATTGCAAAAGTATTGCTTGAAATAGACAATCAAACACTTATTGCAGGCACTACCAATGAAGGCTTATTTATTATAAAAAACGATACAGTTGTAAAACAATACCATAAAGAAAATGGACTAAAAAGCAATACCATTAAGCAGTGCGCATATTTGAATGGCATCATTTGGGTTCAAACAAACGAAAGTTTAGAAACTATTAATATTAAAACAGGAAATATACAAAGTGTTTTAGATGAGTTTGGATTAGCATCCTTGCAACTCAATGACTTTATTGTGAATGAAGAGCGTTTTTTTTTAGCTACAAATTCTGGTGTATTGGTAAAAGAGTACACAAGAAAGCAATCTAATAATACCATCTTTTTTCCACAATTAACTGCTACTGCAAATGGAATTCATTTGAGAGCGGATGCTAATTTAAAACACAATCAAAATAATATTGGTTTTACTGTTGATGCATTGCATTTTAAATCTCCTAGCAAACTACAATATCATTTTAGGCTTATTGGATTAGATACGAATTGGAAAAAAGTTGGCTATGCTACAAGTACGATCACATTTGGTAGACTCAATCCTGGAAAATATGAATTTCAAATTCAAGCAACCGACGAAGATCTTATTTATACCAGTGCTATTAAAAAATTTTCTTTTAAAATTTCTAGTCCATTTTGGCAGAAATGGTGGTTTGTTTTACTGGCTCTATTAGCCATTGCTATGCTGGGTTTTATCTTGCTGAAATTGTTTACTAAACGGTTATTGAAACAGCAAATGCTTAAAGAGCAATTGTACAAAAGCCAGCTTGTAGCTATCCGATCGCAAATGAATCCACACTTTATGTACAATGTATTGAACACTGTGCAGGGCTTATTGTACGACAATAGAAAAAATGAAGTAGGAAATTTATTGGGTAATTTTAGTGATTTAATGCGTAAAACCTTACAATCCAGTGAACGGCAACTACAAACGCTTGAAGCTGAAATTGAAAACCTTCGGTTATACTTAGAGCTAGAGAAAGCAAGATTTGATCAAGATTTTATTTTTACAATTATTCTTCACAACCCTATTGATGCATCAACCCTATTGATTCCTTCCCTTTTATTACAACCCTTTGCTGAAAATGCAGTAAAACATGGCTTGATGCATAAAAACGGTTCAAAACAGTTGACTATTGGTTTTGAAAAGGCAAATGGAGGAATAAGGGTTCAAATTGACGATAATGGTATTGGAAGAAAACAATCTATGCAGATTAATCAGCGAAATAAATCAAAGCCAAACAGCTTTGCTACTAAAGCCATTTCAGAACGTATACAATTGTTTAATAGGCTCTATAAAAATAAAATTGAATACACCGTTATTGATAAGATTGACGAAGCAAAACAATCTTTAGGCACTTTAATTATACTGGTGATTCCCGATTACAGTGGGGAACAAATTAAGCTCTAATTGAAAATCAAGGTACTTCATGAATCAGTTGCCATCCATTGTAAAAAATCATCCTCATCCAACGGGTTAATTGTAATTTTGAAGTAATGGATAAAATTACTGCTATAATAGTAGATGATGAACCCAATGCTAGGAAAGCTTTGAGAGGGTTATTGGCGGAAAATTTTCAGCAAATAAATATATTAGGCGACTGTAAAGATGTACCCGAAGCGGTAAAAACAATACACAAATTAAAGCCCGATTTGGTTTTTTTAGATATTGATATGCCAGGATATAGTGGCTTTGAACTACTCGATTTTTTTGATGAACAACAAATAGGTTTCAAAATTATATTTGTTACGGCTTACAGTGAATATTCTTTAAGGGCATTTGAAAGTTCAGCAGTTGATTACCTGTTAAAGCCCGTTAGGCTTGAACATATGGAACGTGCCATAAAAAAATTAAATTCTACAAGAGGTATCTCCGAAAATATACAATACGAAGTGCTTAAAAACAATCTAGGTAGTCAAGAGAAAAAGCTGGTATTGCAAACCGTAGAACTCATTTATGTGCTTAAACAAGACGATATTATTTTTATTCAAGCAGAAGGCAGCTATACTAAGTTTTTTACTACCACCCATGGTGTACTTACTATAACTAAAAAATTGCTCGACTTTGAATATTTAGAATCCGATGGTTCTTTTTTTAGAACCCACCGTAGTTATATTGTAAACCTAAACCATATAAAAAAAGTAGATAAAAAAGATTATGTAGTAATGATGAGTAATGAAATGCAAGTTCATCTTGCGCAAGATAAAAAAAATCTATTATTAGAAAGAATTATTGCCTAGCTTACTAAACCCATTCAACAGAGCCGTGGGTAAATCTTTGTTCAATGCCGGCATGGGTAATCAGCTCACCAGCTTCACTAACGCCTAAAATAGTATGCGTGGTTACCATATTCCCCTTTTTTAGCTTTGTAAGCTTATTTCTTTTGTAAAGCACTTGCTGGTAGTCAAATAATACAGCCTTATTTCCATCGGTTTCTAGTTGGCTTAGTCTCGCAGTTAAAAATTCACAAAATTCTTTTGTAAGCAATACTGGATCATAGGTTTTACCTGTAATCTGTTTTAAGGAAACTGCTTTGTTACCAAGCTTATCAAAATTAGTTTGGTTGATGTTGATGCCGATTCCTACAATAGCCCAAGGCCAATGCGTTCCAAGAATGATATTTTCAATTAAAATTCCCCCTGCCTTTCTGTCACCCCAGTAAATATCATTTGGCCATTTTATACAAATGTCTTCAGGAATAAATTGGCGCAATAGATCTACACAGGCTAAAGCAATTGCGGCACTTAAAGGAAAAGGTTTACTAAATGATAGGTGTGCTGTGTTTAGAATTACCGAGAAAAGCATGTTCTCACCTGGCAAAGAATGCCATTTCTTGCCCATTTGACCCTTACCCATGGTTTGTTCATTTGCAAAAAAAACAGCTCCATGTTCAGCCAAATTAGCCTGTAATTGCTCCATGGCATAAATGTTGGTACTATTTATGCAGGTTAAATGTGTAAACGGTAAACCAATACCAGTTTTAACAGCTGATCGTGCCAAAGAATTACTATTTTTGGTAAAGTTAACTGGCAATATTTATTCATTAAAATATACATTATTATTGGAACCCCTTTCCCTGTTAAAAACACGCAAAAAGAGCGCAATTACCAAACTAACGCGTAATTCTAAGTTATTCAAAACGATTATTCAGGCAATCCTTGATAAAAAAGGGGAAAAGTTGCTCAGTTTGGATCTTAGAAAAATTGAAGAAGCATCAGCAGACTTTTTTATTGTTTGTGAGGCATCCAGCACTACTCAAGTAAAAGCCATCAGTGATTTTGTGGAGCTGCGTGTAAAAGAGTGCTGTGCCGAACAGCCTTACAAGCAAGAAGGCAAGCAAGCAGCCCAATGGGTGCTGATTGATTATATTAATATTGTGGTGCATATAATGCATCCAGAAGCAAGAAATTTTTATAAACTAGAAGAAATGTGGAGCGATGCGGTATCATTCTTGCATGATGATGCAGCAAACTAAACTATTTCAGGTACTTATCTATTATAACAACAGCCGAAAAATCTATGTCACAGAGCAATCCACTACCAAAACTAACACCTGAAAAAGGCGACGGATCAAAAAAAGGCCCTAAATTCAATATATATTGGATTTATGCCATTATTGCCATCATCTTATTTTCTACAACATTTTTTAAGTTCTCTCCAGATCTTACCAGAACCAGTCAACAAGAATTTTTCGACCAGATGCTTATTCCTGGTGATGTTGATAGAATTGATATTGTAAAAAACAAAGAATTGGTAAGGGTATATCTTAAACCAGAGCGACTTTCTCGTGACTTCTATGTAACTAAGTTTAAGAAAGATCTTAGCAAGGATAAGTCTAAAGTTAAAGGCATCCCCTTGTTTGAATTTGTGTTAACGGGCGATGTTAAAAATTTTAAGGACGACCTAAAAGACGTGTATGCCGCAAATCCTGCACTGGCAAAAGCTCCGGAAAATGCTGTATCAGATCCCGAATGGTTTGGACCCGTTTTTAATACGGTATTATCTCTTCTATTCATCATTGGAGCTTGGGTTCTCTTGATGCGTAAAATGGGTGGCGGTGGCCCTGGTGGCGGTGGCCCTGGTGGGATTTTTAATATTGGGAAATCAAAGGCAACCCTGTTTGATAAGGGAGCTAAAGTAAATATCACTTTTGCAGATGTAGCAGGGTTAGATGAGGCAAAGGTAGAAGTGATGGAAATAGTGGATTTCTTAAAAAATCCCAAAAAATATACATCACTCGGTGGTAAAATTCCCAAAGGAGCTTTACTGGTTGGCCCTCCAGGAACCGGAAAAACATTATTGGCCAAAGCCATGGCTGGGGAAGCTCAAGTACCTTTCTTTAGTTTGAGCGGAAGCGACTTTGTTGAAATGTTTGTAGGAGTAGGTGCCAGTCGCGTTCGTGACCTCTTTAAACAAGCTAGAGAAAAAGCACCTTGTATTATTTTCATTGATGAAATAGATGCTATTGGTCGCGCTCGCGGAAGAAATGCAATTATGAGCAATGATGAGCGGGAAAATACCTTAAATCAGTTGCTGGTAGAAATGGATGGATTTGGTGGTGATACTGGTATTATTATATTAGCAGCAACCAATAGGCCTGATGTTTTAGATACGGCTTTACTACGTCCCGGTCGTTTTGATAGACAAATTTCTATTGATAAGCCAGATGTAAAAGGTAGAGAAGCTATTTTAAAAGTGCATTTACAACCCATTAAAGTTTCTGAAACACTAGATCTGCACAAACTGGCCGAGCAAACGCCTGGCTTTGCAGGAGCAGATATTGCCAATGTATGTAATGAAGCTGCATTAATTGCAGCTAGAAAGGGTAAAGAAGCGGTGGATATGAGCGACTTTCAGGATGCCATAGACAGGGTAATAGGTGGCTTAGAAAAGAAAAATAAAATAATAGCACCCCATGAAAAAGCAATTATTGCTTATCATGAAGCAGGTCACGCCGTTTGTGGTTGGTATTTAGAACATGCTTATCCCTTATTAAAAGTAACCATAGTTCCTCGAGGAACGGCCGCGCTTGGTTATGCGCAGTACACTCCTACGGAGCAATATTTATACAATACCGATCAGTTGATGGATCAAATATGTATGACGCTGGGTGGAAGGGCAGCCGAAGAAATTTTCTTTGGTAAAATTTCTACTGGAGCTGCTAATGATTTGCAACAAATTACGCGTATTGCTTACAGCATGGTTACTGCTTATGGCATGAATAAAAAAGTAGGAAATATCAGTTATTATGACCCTACCCAAGAAAATACATTTACCAAACCATATAGCGAAGAAACGGGTAAAATAATTGATGAAGAAGTACGCGGCATCATAGATAACGCTTATACACTTACACTAGAATTACTTAGAAACAAAAGAAGTGCCGTTGAAATCTTAGCCAAAGAACTCTTGGAAAAAGAAGTGCTGCATAAAAGCGATGTTGAGCTCTTAATTGGTAAACGCCCTTTTGAAGAAAAAAAGTTGCTAGAAATGGAAGCAGCGGAGGCAATTGCCAAAAAAGAATTGGTAATTGAACCTAATGATAATATTACAATAACCACCGAAGTAAACACCATTGATAAGAACGAAATACCACCTGTTGAAGCATGAGTAACGCAAGACAAAATATTCTAAATAAGGTTAAAGCAGCGCTTACTCAAAAGGTTGCGAAGCCCTTTCCTTCCCTACCCGTACATGCTAGTTTATTTCAACCCTCTCTCAAAGAATTGGAACTGGAATTTGTTGAAAATTTTACAGGATTGCTGGGAAAATTTTCTTTCTGTGAAAATGAAGCTGAGCTGGTAGAGCAGCTTCAACATTTAGTTGATACTAGAAAATGGAGTAATATCTATTGTAGAGAAACTGAACTTATTACAAAACTTTCCGAGTTAGATTTTACACCGAACTATACCGATAATTTGCCTGATTGTGATGCTGCTATTACTGGTTGCGAATATTTGATTGCAAGAACAGGTAGTATTATGTTGAGTAGTGCATCTGAAAGTGGAAGAACAGTAAGTGTGTATGCACCCGTGCATATTTGTATTGCCAAAACAAGTCAGCTTATTTATGATATAGATGAGGCTTTGAATCTTGTTAGAGAAAAATACGGTGCTGAACTTCCTTCCGTAATAAGCCTCGCTACCGGTCCTAGTAGAACTGCTGATATTGAAAAAACATTGGTAGTAGGGGTACACGGCCCCAAAGAAGTATATTGTTTTTTAGTAGACGATTGATAAATTCTTTTTATGGAATTAGCTTCTCCTCATTTATTTGTATACGGCTCTCTACGAAGTGGGTTTAATCACCCGGCTTATGCCTATATTAGTAAATATTTTACTTTTAAAGCAGAGGCAGTTGTGAAAGGGAAATTGTACCAACTTCCCGATTATCCTGCAGCCATTCCTACTGATGAAGAACTTTTTATAAAGGGGGAGCTCTATGAAATGATTGAACCCGCGGAATCTTCTTGGGCTTTTGCTCAGTTAGACGAATACGAAGGAGTAAAACCCGAAGATGGGTCTATCCCATTTTATAATCGGGTATTAACAAAAATTTACTTTAATAATCAAAACCTACAGGCTTGGGTATACTGGTACAATCAATCGGTTGAAGCTGGTGTGTATATAGAGAGTGGCGATTTACTAGCTTATTTGCAACAAAAATAGTCGGCATGAATTGGATGGCTTCTCCAGAAAAAAAAATATATCTTTTATCCGATTTTCATCTGGGTGCGCCTAATGCTGCTGAAAGTTTAGCTAGAGAAAAAAAAATTGTACAGTTTTTAGATGAAATAAAAAATAAAGCAACTGCCATATATATTGTAGGCGATTTGTTTGACTTCTGGTATGAGTACCAAAAATCTGTTCCAAAAGGTTTTGTTAGGTTGATGGGAAAATTAGCAGAGCTTACCGATGCGGGACTACCCATTTATGTATTCACAGGCAATCATGATATGTGGATGAGTGGTTATTTTGAAGCAGAACTAAATATTAAAGTGTACCATAAACCACAAATATTTGAATGGAATAATAAACGCTTTTTTATAGGCCACGGTGACGGATTAGGCCCAGGCGACCAAGGCTATAAAATGCTAAAAAAAATATTTAGAAATCCTATTTGTAGGTGGTTATTTGGCCTATTACACCCAGATTTGGGTATTGGTCTCGCCAACTATTTCAGTAGAAAAAGTAGAGAGAAAACAGGCAGTTCAGACGAGGAATTTTTAGGAGAAGATCGGGAGTGGTTAATATTATTCTGTAAAGAAATGTTGCAGAAAGAATATTTCGATTATTTTATTTTTGGTCACAGACATTACCCAATTGATTTAGCTTTGCCCAATAATAGCAGGTATATTAATTTGGGAGATTGGATTCGTAATTATACTTATGCAAGTTTTGACGGTACAAGCATTCAATTGCAGCATTTTAAATCTTGATACCTATAACAATTAGCAGATGGAAAAATTATTACAACAAGTGGTTTTTAATAATACAGTAGAACAATATCTGTATGTATTGATGGTGATTTTTGTTGCATTACTTCTAAAAAGGGTGATCTCTAAATATTTAGCTAAGCTTTTGTTTAAACTGGTAGGAAAAGCAGGAAAAAATAATGCTCGAGATTCCTTTCTAAATTTGGTGGTACAGCCCTTAGATTATTTTCTGGTAGTACTTATTGCTATTATAACGCTCGATAAACTAACGTTTCCAGAAATACTTAATTTTAAACTGTATAAAATTTCGTTTAAATACTTAATTGATTCACTTACCAATGGTGTATTAATTGTTGTATTTATTTGGTTGGGATTACGAGTAATTGAGTTTATTGCAATGATTTTAGAGGAAAAAGCCAATCAAACAGCGGGGTTAACCGATAATCAATTGATTCTTTTTTTCAAAGATTTTTTCAAAGCAATTTTAGTCATCACTGGTATCTTACTCATACTTCGGTTTTCTTTTAATAAAGACATCAGCAATCTCTTAACGGGACTAAGCATTGTAGGAGCGGCACTGGCACTGGCTACCCGAGAAAGCCTTGAGAACCTGATTGCTTCTTTTATAATATTTTTCGATAAGCCATTTTGTACAGGAGACCTAGTAAAAGTAAACGGCTTTGCAGGCACCATAGAAAAAATTGGCTTGAGAAGTACCCGAATTCGAACCCTCGAAAAAACCTATATCTCTGTTCCCAATAAACAAATGGTAGATACCATTGTAGACAATATTTCATTGCGAACCCACCACAAAGCAGAATTTAAATTCGAGATCGGCTTAGAAGCTAGCGTTCAACAACTAACGGATTTTATGGGAGGAATAAAAACAGTATTAGCAAGTACAGCCGTAGAAAATAGTATGGTAATACTTTCCGATTCTGGAAAAAATGCACATATAATTCTTATTGAATATCTAACAGCCATGGAACAACCTATGGCAGAATTTTTAGAACAAAAACAAGAAATAATTTTATCTATATTGTTATTGATGGAGAGAAGCAAATTACAAATGGCTGCAGCGGCAACAGATGTAGTAATTAGGCAATCCGTGTAAACCGATAGCTGCCTTAGTTTAAAGCCGATTTTAATTCGAGCAAAAAAGTTTTAAACTTAGTTAGCGAATGTATCAGCTGGGTTTCTGTACTAATTTTTTGTTTGTTATTTTTTAAATAACTCTTAGCTCCTTCAATAGAAAATTTCCTTTGTCGCAATAAAAAATAAATCAGCTCTATATTTTTTATGTCTTCAACCCTAAACAATCGATCCCCTTTTCTGGTTTTTCTAGGTTGAAGAATGTCAAACTCATTTTCCCAATACCTTAAAAGTGAAGTGTTTACTTTAAACCATGCGGCAACTTCACTAATGGGATAGTATAATTTCTGATTCAATATTGCATCTTCAGGAACTTCAATTAGGTCTACCGTTGCGTTTATTTCTTTAAAAGATTTTCTACCTCTTTTACTAGGTGCTTTAGAAGACTTCTTTGCTTTTTCTTTTGGAGTTACTGTAACTTCCAAATTGTTGCGCTTTACTTTTACCAGAATTTGTTCGCTGGCATATACCACCGGAGCTGGTTCGGCAGCAACCGTCTCCTCAATATTTGGTGCCAGCACTTCCGGCTTTTTTAAAGCAGGCTGCTTTTTTGCTTTTGCTACGGGAGAAGTAATGGGCATACCAAATAGGTCAAGCTGTTGCGAACTGTTCTGCATAGGATAAAATTAGCACCAATTTCTACTACTTACACTTTAAACCGCAAGCAAGTGGATAAGATGTAAGTATCTTGCAATTAATATGCAAAATCAAGCTATTGAAACAATTGTGGTATGTGGTGCCGGAACCATGGGTATGGGGATTGCACAAGTAGCAGCCCAGAGTGGGTTTGGTACTATTTTGTTCGACTTGAACCCAACAGTGTTAGAAAAAGCAAGATTGGCCATTGAAGCGCAGGTAAACAAATGGGTGGCAAAAGAAAAAATAAGTGCCTATGAGTCAACCCAGCTGCTGAAGCGACTATCATTCACCACCAATATCAACCAATGTATTGGAGGGCTAGTAATAGAAGCTATTGTAGAGCAATTATCCACTAAAGCGAGGCTGTTGAATCAACTTGCTGCCATCAATGCTGGTAGTACTATTTTTGCCACCAACACTTCTTCTATTTCAATAGATGCGCTAGCCAGTGCGATAAGCTGCCCCAATCAATTGGTAGGGATGCATTTTTTTAACCCAGCTCCAATCATGAAGTTGGTAGAAATTATTGAAGGGGCAAATACCAATCCTGCCTATGTACAAACTGTATTTAGTATAGCAGAAGCTATGGGCAAAACACCGGTTATTTGCAAGGATGCACCTGGTTTTATTGTAAATCGGGTTGCTAGGCACTATTATTTAGAAGCCATGGAATTGGTATCCAGTGAATTAGCAACTATTGAGCAAGTAGACCAAATTTTAGAAGCTGCGGGTTTTAAAATGGGGCCTTTTAAGTTGATGGATTTGATAGGGATGGATATCAATTATAGTGTAAGTAATATTGTTTGGGAGGCTTTGGGTAAACCTAATAGGCTAATCCCTTCTTCCTTGCAAAAAGAAAAAGTAAACAAAGGTGAGTTGGGAAAGAAAACTGGAAAGGGTTTTTATACCTATTCGTAAAATGCCTAAATTTTTTTGGAAGAATGGGTTAAGGAAAAATACCCTTTTAATGGGGCTATAAATTAATATTCACTTCATTATCCCAATTTCCTCTTATTGATAAGGGTTTACTAATCAATTGAACCACTTCAGGTTGTTTTTTAGTGTTACCAAAAAAACCAGTATCCCATATTCCATTTTTGTTGGTATCATAAAGAATTCTAAGTTCATAGGTTCCAGCAAAGAATAATTTTCTAATCAATTCACTTGCAGTTAGTGGAACAGATTCTATCAATTTATCGGACTGAAAAAATTGTAGAACCGGATTTTTTTGAAGATTTAAATTGGCAAACCTTAGCCTAATACTGCCATACTCAATTTCTTTTTTTGTAGTAAACTTAATGGTATCAGCTTTTGCAAGTAAAGCACCACCTGTATCAACTACCGCATCTTTGTTTACAATTAATCGGAATGATTGCTTTTCTTTCCAGTTGTAAACAATACTCAATTTGGTTTTACTAGTATCTAATAAAAGTTGATAGTTTTTTATGGCAATACGATTGGTATCGGTAAAATAAATTTTACTACTATCGGCAGATTTTAAGGGACGATTAAAACTAAGTACTAGGGGGCTCAACAGATCCTGCTGGCTCGTTTCAAGCGAAGTGCTTATTTTAAGCGTTTTATCTACTTTGTTTTTATTAACAACAGTTGTAGTTGTTTTTGGCTTCTGTTTGAATGCTTCAAAAGCATAGAGGGTATCTGTTGGAGTTGGTCCTTTTACAATAAGTGGCTCATTTCTAAAAGCAAATAGTTTGGTACTGTCATCATACCGTTTGGAGTAATCATTTGGTACCACAAATACCCCATAAGTGCCACTGGATAGGTTATTAAAAACAAATTCTCCTTTACTATTGATGCGAGTATAATATCGGGGCCTTAGTTTTACAATAGCTGAATCGCTGATCTTGTTGTGTAATACAACAATTAAAGTAGAATCTGCTCTTCCTTTTTCAGCTAAAAAAACAATGCCTTTGTAGCTGTAATTATCAATTTTATTTCCAGTAGAAAAAACATACCTAAAGTCCTTTAAAATATTGCTTTCATTTACGTCTCTTATTGCGTTTCCAAAGTTGAGAGAATAGGTTGTATTAGCCTCAAGTGAATCTTTTATTTTGATGGATATATTTTTTAATTTGTAATCAACCAATGGGTCTGTTTTAAGAGTTGGAGAAACAATTAGATTTTGTTGAACATTATCAAGCGTAATATATTCATCAAACTGAATGGTGATTTGCTTTGGTGAAATATTTATAGCCGAATCTTTGGGTAATGCCATTACTAGTTTTGGGGGAAGGCTATCCCTGGCACCACCACTTGGCGGTATAATATTAGCACAGGAGTTGAGAAGAAACAAAACTGCCAGCAGCAAAGAAAAAAGAGTGCTAGACTGAACAAGTATTTTTTTACAATTCATAATAGGTGCAAAATTACTTTATTTAATGGCCTATTTCATCATCAGGTTCGGATTGGTGAAGATCTATAGCCAATTCATGGGTTTTAACAAAATTACACCAATGGCACTCGGGTTTGCCGCAGCCAGTATAGAAATCTCTCTGCTGAATTTTCTCCCAAACCGTACTTATTTGTTTCTCTACTAAATTGATATCATCGGTAGTGATATCAATTTTCTTTTTGTGGAACAGTTTTTGGTTATCAGGCTCAACAAAATCAAACTCACTACTAACTACTTGCCAGTTTTTTTGCTCATAATTGTCTACCAGTATCTTATAAAATACTGCCTGCCTCCAGTAATCGCCCCCATTGGGGGTTTTAATATCTGGGCGCATTAGTTTTTCTTTGGCTTTAACTACGTCGCCAGACTTATAATCTACCACATTTACCTCCTTACCGTTGAATTCTAGCTTGTCTAGTTTTCCTTTAATAGGCACTCCATTTACCACTACATTTTTAATGGTTCTTTCAATTACAACTATTTTATTCCAATGCTTACTATAAGTGTCGTAGTAATTACTAAGTACTTCGCCGCCATATTCCATTCTACGGTTGAATTGTTCTTTGGTAAAATGCTGCCTATTCCGGTTCATATACTTTTCAAAATATTGAATAAATAGTTCCTTGTTTGGAAAATGGTTTTGTTCTTGCATGAATTGAAATAGTTTCTGCAAGGCTTCGTGAATAGCAGATCCGAATTCGGTGGCCTCAGATTTTCCGGAGGGAACCCTTACTAGATTATTAAAATAAAATTGGAGGGGGCATTTTAAGTAATTGCTGAGCGCTGTTACATTCATCACAAATTTATCAAGTAGCCGATTGATGAAATCAGCTTCTATTTTTTCAATTTCAGGTTTTAGTTCATCTTCAAAAGTGAGGGCAGCAAATTCACTTATTACTGTAATATCTAACGTACAAGTGATAATTTTAATAGGGTTTTCGGCTTGTATTTCCGCAATAAACATGGAAGGTTCTAAAGGTTTTCCTGCGCTGTTAAATGAATGATAAGAAATAATTAGGTTGGTTTCTGCGCGGGTAAGTGCCACATAAAATAATCGTCTTAATTCTTCCTCACTACTCTGTATTGGTTGGGAATTAAAAAGAGTATCGGGAAGCTGGTATCCGCCATTGGGTTTTCTTTTCTTTTCCCAATGGCTGGCGGTGCAACCAACGAGAAAAACGTATTCGAATTCTAAACCTTTAGAACCGTGTGCAGTTAAGAAATTTACACCCTTATTATTTCCATTCACTTCAATTAGGGGAATGCTAAGACCTTCTTTTTCCATTAATTCAATAATGGAAATCAGGGCTTGTAAGTGAAGGGTAGGGTTTCTGCTGGTTTCTTCTTTAATAAAATCAAAAAGGGCGGTAATTACTTGCAAATGCCAATGTTTCTCATTGCTTTGCATGATAAAGCTGAGTAAGCCAGTATCAAAAATAATATTTCTAAATAACTGTTGCAAAGTAATATTAGTAGCATCTCCTATTAATTTTTCCAATGAATCAAGCGCTGGCTTTAGCCCCTTAATTCCATTACTAAAAAGGTCTTTTGCTGGTTCACTGGCTTTTTCGAGACAAAATTTACGGAGGGAAGTTTTCTGATCCCCAAATTTTTTATCTGCCACAGCAGCACTTAGTTTGGCAATTTCAATGGGTGCAATGCCGAACCAATTGAAATGTAAAATTTCAAAAAGCATTTCATCGCCACCGTAAGGTGTATCATGCTCCGCGGCTAGGTATTTTAGAATTAGAATTACTTTTTGAGCGAGTGGGATATGTAAAATATTGAGATTTCTTTTGCTGAATATCGGAATATTTTTCTGTTTAAAATAGGTAGCCAATACTTCCCCATATTTATTCTCTTTGTAAATGACTGCTATTTTTGCAGGTTCTTTTCCTGCTGCAATAAGTTGCGCAATACGAAGTGTAATATCTATCATTTCCTGCTGCTGGTTTTCATATTCATGAATCAGCGGAGGGTTGTTAAGTCTATTTATTTTTGAATTAGCGGCGAGTAAATCTTTTGATAGGTTTTCAATTTTATTTACCAAACGTTCTTTATTTCTATTAATTAAAGTTTTAGAAACGTCTAAAATAGGTTGTGTAGATCGGTAGTTATTGGTAAGAACAATAGTGAGAATAGAATGGCTGTACTGATCAGCAAATCGTTCCATATTTTCAATATTGGCACCTTGAAAACGATAGATACTTTGGTCATCGTCGCCCACCACAAAAATATTGGGAGTATCCCAAAAGCTGATGAGGTTTTCAACCAACTTATTTTGAGTACCGCTTGTATCTTGGTATTCATCAACTAGAATATACTGAAACTGCTCTTGGTATTTTGAAAGTAATATTTTGTTTTCATTAAAAGCCTGCAATACCCAATTAATCATATCATCAAAATCGTAGCGATTTCGTTTGCGCATAAGGGTTTGAAAATGATCGAATTCATTCACAGCAGCGCGCAGCTTTTCCATCCTTTGATGGGCTTCTTTAATTTTATCTTCTTTTAGATCTCCTTTGGCATATGGCTTTCTACTAACTTGATAAATAAATTCAGCTCTAGTAGGAATATCTTTTAGGTAAGCGTTAATGCATTCGTTAATATGAGCAGGCGTCCAACCTTCTTTTTTCATATTACTAAAAAGCCGTTTCAAATTATTGATTTCAAAGTAAACATCACCACGGTATCTTTTGAGTGGATTATTTTTAGGAAAAGAATCAATAAGTTGTTTGAATAAGTCAATGCTTTCTAATTCGGAAATGGCGTCGAGACTATTTTTTTCGAATAGAGAAAGATTGTCTTGAATAATATCGTTACAAAAAGCGTGGAAAGTATAAATATTCACCTTGTAAGCATCTGGTCCAATAAATTCCAATAATCTTTTTCGCATGGCAACAACGCCAGCGTCAGTATAGGTAAGGCAGAGAATATTTTCGGGTTGTGTGTCAGTTTCTAATAAAATTTTTCCAATACGGGCACTCAGAATCTGCGTTTTTCCCGTTCCTGGTCCTGCAATCACCATTACTGGCCCTTCAATGGTATCAACAGCTTTTTTTTGAGCGTTGTTAAGTGATTCGTAGAGGGCATTGAAATGAATAAGTTGATCAGCATGCTTTGTCATTTTATAAAGATACCATGAACCTTATTATTTAATTGCTGTTATATAAATATTATGTCAAAAGTTTATAGTCTTAAAACCGTTCAAAAAATTCCTATTTCATTAGATGAAGCTTGGGATTTCTTTAGTAAGCCTGATAATTTAAAGGAGATAACTCCTAACAATCTAGGGTTCAATATTGTAAGTAAGCACCATGGAAGTGCTATGTATGCAGGCCAGATTATTGAATATACAGTGAAGCCATTACTCGGAGTACCGTTGTATTGGATGACAGAGATTAGTCACGTTGAACCCAAGCGCTTTTTTGTAGATGAACAGCGTTTTGGGCCATACAGTATGTGGCATCACCAACATCATTTTAAAACTATAAAGGGAGGAGTGGAGATGACGGATATAGTACATTATAAACTACCGCTCTGGGTATTGGGGGATCTTGCCAACAGCATCTTGGTAAAAGCCCAGTTAAGGGGAATTTTCAACTACCGGTTTAAGGCAGTAGACGAAAAATTTGGAACTTGGGCTGGGGCTGAGCATGCGGTTATTTTTGGTTAAAAGAATGGCTTAATTATTTAGTAGAAGTAGATTCATCAAAATTATCAAAATAGGTAAAGTCTTTGGTAATTAAACCATTCTCAATTGTAAAAATGGTGCAGATGGGCAATGAAAATTTAATTTTATCAGGCCCAGTTCCTTTGGAAATAAACTCTACAATAATATGATTTTCTCCAGAAGGGTAGAGCTGTATAATTTGATCCGTTAGATCTGGAAATAAGCTAGCAAGTTGGGTGTATTTAGCTATGATTTGCTGTTTGGTTTGAATTTGAATACCGGAATCTAATGATGGGTCTTTGAAGCTAGCATTTTCAGCATATAGATCAGCCATTTTTTTAAAGTCGTGCTGATTGAAATGTTCAAAATATTGGGTAATTATTTTTTTATTATTGGCTATAGTATTATTTTTATTATTACAGGCAAAGAGAAAAATCAGTATTGCGCAACAGCTAAATATTTGTTTCATGGGGTTTTATTTTTTTTGCAAGTATTATATTTTGACCCATAAAAATGAACCAGGTCAATTATATCTTGGCATTGAATTAATTTGATCGGCAAAGTTCAACACTTAAAGGTAATTCATTTTACGACGAACCTTACAAAAAAAACTTGTTCTGATTCCCTTTGAAGGGTAAATGCTTTTGTTTTTGTACCAGTCTTTAAGATATTTACCACTTCCCTGCCAACCCACAGATAAATAATTACAAAAAAATGTATTTTCTTCCACGCACACAGTAAAAAAACCAAGCGTTCAACACTTGCCAGAAAGTAAGCGCAGTTTGTACACGGACCTAACTGAATGCCTATTTCCATACCTCTGGTAATCTCTTGGCTTAATTGGCTCAGGGTGAATTACCAACGTTCCTATTCTCCAATAAAATCATTTAATTTAACAGCATGAACTACATCGCTCATTTACAAAAAGATAAGAAACTGGCTGCTATTTTGGGCACAGAAATACACGAATTAAAGCACCAAAAAAATATACCCGTTCGTTTAATGGCCAGTATTATGAGCCAACAACTGCATACCAAAGTAGCCGCCGTTATTTTTAAACGATTTTTAGATTTGTACAAAGGCAAAGAACCCAACCCCCAACAAGTATTGGATACCCCCAATGAAATCCTAAGAGCCATTGGCCTGAGCAATGCCAAAGTAGGCTATGTGAAAAATGTAGCTGAATTCTGTTTATCTCAAGCCATAACCGATAAAAAATTGGCGATACTATCCAATGAGGAAGTGATTGATTTATTGATTCAGATTAAAGGCGTGGGTAGGTGGACAGTAGAAATGCTGCTCATGTTTAGCCTCGGAAGGGAAGACGTTTTTGCAGTAGACGACCTTGGCATTCAACAAGCTATTTGCCGTATTTATAAACTAGATCCATCCAATAAAAAAGTCATGAAAGAAAAAATGGAGAAAATTTCCGCCAAATGGATTCCCTTCAGAACCTACGCCTGCCTGCATTTATGGAAATGGAAAGACAACTGATTATGCCGAATTCCTTCCCGCATTGATGATGCCAAACATACTTCTGGTAACTAGTTTCTCGTAGTCTTTTCGCTGATTTTCATTCAACTTTTTATTGTGTAACTGATGAAGTGCATATTGTTGAATGGTGAGTAATGGCAACACAATTTTATCTCGCAATAATATAGAATTTCTGCCAGACTGGTCTTCTTCCATTAAACAGGTATTACCAGAAAGTTCTAATACCAATTGCTCGGTAATATCAAATTCGGTTTTAATGAGCTGCCATATTTCGCCATATTCAGGATTATCCTTTATATAAGCCGTTAGTGGAAAGAAGGATTTTAGCATACTCATCATGCTATTGTCAATCAAGGTTCTAAAGAATAATACATTATTAAAAAGTGCTTTTACTTCCTCCCATCTACCTGCTTCTTTTAATTGTTTTAAAGCAGAGCCCACCCCAAAATAACCAGGAACATTCTGCTTAAGCTGGCTCCAACTGCCTACAAAAGGTATGGCTCTAAGGTCTTCGAACCTTAATTTATCTGCATTGCCCCTTTTCCCTGGTCTACTGGCAATATTACTTTTGCTGTAATAGTTGAGGGGACTGAATTGCTGCATATAAGTCATGAACTGCGGATGCGCTTTAAAATTTTGGTACACATGGTGACTCACAGCCCCAAGTTCGGTAAGTAGCGCGCGCTCCAATTCAGTAAGATTGGTTCTGTTTTCAGCAAATACCGTGTTGCTGATGCCCGCACTCAACAATTGTTCTAAATTATATTGGGCCGATTGCAATGTGCCAAAATTAGAAGTAATGGTTTGACCTTGAATGGTCAACTGTATCTCTTCATTTTCAATTTGATTTCCCAGTGAGGCATAAAATTTATTGGTCTTTCCACCACCTCGAGAGGGAGGGCCACCACGACCATCAAAAAATTTCACTTTAATGCCATATTTTCTTGAGATAGAAGTGAGTTGCTCTTTTGCTGTATAAATACTCCAGTTGGCTTGTAAGTAGCCTCCATCTTTGGTTCCATCGCTGAAGCCCAACATAATGGTCTGCGATTTTTGTCGCTTTGCAATATGTTTTTGGTAAATAGGAAGTTGGTACAGAAATTCCATAATGCCTTCTGCTGCTGTTAAATCATCAATGGTTTCAAACAGCGGAACAATATCAACCGACAATTGATTGGTATCCCAACCACAAAGTTTGAAGAGGGTAAATACTTCCATTACATTTAGCGCAGATTGGCAGTTGCTGATAATATAACGATGACAACCAGCTTCTCCATTGGTCTGTTGTATACTGTTGATGGCAAAAATACTTTCGAGTGTGTCTTTTGAAATTTCTTCACTTACATTAGTAAGTTCTACAACTGTATCAATCGCAAGTAAGCAGTTGATTTTGCCGCCCTCACTTAAACTAGTATAGTTGTCGGGTAAAATACCTCCTTTCTTTTGATCGATTCTGGTGGCGTTGATATCTGCCAATACTTTTGTGTGAATTCTACTGTCTTGACGAACGTCTAATGAGGCAAACCAAGTACCAAACAAACGTACTTTATTCATTAAGCTATCTAGCCGGGTAATGTATAAACTATGGTGGTTTTCATTCAATAAAACCTTAATGGCTTCTAGCTTTTGTAGTAGTTCGGTTTGCTGTATTCTTTTATTTTCATTCGGCCTAAATACATTTTCATATAATAAGGCTTCTAGTTCAGTAATTAATACGTCAACACCAGCAAAAGTTAACCTACGCTTCAATTTCCTAATATCCCTATAATAGCATACTATGATGGCACTGCGCAATGAAGCAGCTACTTTTAGGGTGGTGGCTGCATTCACAAAAGGATTTCCATCTCTGTCACCACCTGGCCAAAAGCCGAGTTCAATAAAAGGATTGTTGTTCTCTTCGCCAGCCAGAATATCTTGTTGAATAAAATTATAAATATTACCGATGCTCTGGTAGAGAATATTTTCGAGGTACCACATCAGGTTCACCGCTTCATCTAATGGTGTGGGTTGCTTTTTATTAAAAAAAGGAGTAATCCCCAGTTGTTGAATGTATAAGTTGATGGTTTGAAAATCGTTCTTGCCAATCGCTTCTCCTAAATCATGAATAATTCCCAACACACTGCCCGGATAAAATTGGGTAGGGTGGGCAGTTAAAACTACCCGAACTTTAAAATGCTGTAACTTCTCTTTAAGTAATGGAATCTTACCCTTAAAAAAAGCTTCATTGTACAAGGCTTTGAGGCTTCCAGTTCCATTTAAATCGTTTACAGAACTAAATGCTGCGTCTTCAATAGCATCAAAAAGCACTACTTGGCGCTCAATATATTGAACGAATTTAAATAGACGATCTACTTTATCCGTCTCTGAAACTGCGCTGGTATGGCGAGAAAAAAACAGGTCTATTATTTGCATCGGATCTTTTCCTTCCTGATAGCCTTCAATGCATGATTGAACTAAAATAGGCAAAAGAGCGCCCACATTGGCAATACCAGAATACGGGAGAGCAGCAAATAAGCTGTTGAAAATAGTGTATTTATCGGTTACATTCTGCCGAAACTGCTGGAGCGATGATGAATTGTTCATTATATTAAATAGGCACAAATTACGATATTTTTAAGAAGTTGTGAAATACATATTCAATTGGTTTAATAGTATTCGCAATTCATTAAAAAATATTCAGTAGAAGATGTTTATTTTTAAATAGTAAACCATTTTAATTATCCCAGATGTTTGAAGAGGATACAGCGATTTTATTGGGGTTTAAAGTAAGTGCAACCAAAGAACTTGCTTATACCAGCTTGGTAAAAAAATACCAAGAGAAATTGTATTGGCATATTAGAAGAATGCTAGTATCACACGAGGATACCAATGATGTTTTGCAAAATACCTTTATAAAAGTGTGGAGGGGGTTGGAGAATTTTAGGGAAGACAGTCAGCTTTTTACTTGGCTATACCGTATTGCAACCAATGAATGCCTTAGCTTTTTAGCGCAACAGAAAAGAAAAGGCAGCGAATCTTTTGAAGACATAGCAGAAGCATATAGTAATAAAGTAAAATCAGATCCTGATTTTGATGCGAATCGGCTGGAGTGGAAGCTTCAATTGGCTATTCAGCAATTACCAGAAAAGCAAAAAATAGTATTTAATCTGCGCTATTATGATGAAATGAGCTACCAAGAAATGAGTAAAGTGTTGGGTACCAGTGAAGGGGCATTAAAGGCAAGTTATCATCATGCAGCAAAAAAAATTGAAGCATTTATTATTAACAGTTAAACCTATGGGTATTTAAGGGGTCTAAATTTTTTGATTATGGAAAATAAAAACGAATTATCACCAGAATGGGAAGCCGATTTGCCAGTATTGGGGGCGCTAAAAAAAGCCATGCCTCAACAGGTTCCTGCTGGATATTTCAATGCACTTCCCACAATAATGCTTTCAAAAGTTCGGCCTACTGTAGAGGAAGCAAAAACGGTAAAAATGGCTTCTATGCGCAATTGGATGCGTTATGCGGCGGCGGCAGTATTGATTGGGGTAGTATTGATAGCGGGATATTTTTATACAATAGATAAATCACCCCAGCCGATTATTTACCCAAAAAATGTTGATATTGCCGTGATGCTTCCTTACTTATCAGATAATGATCTGCAACTATATTTAAATACTTCTACTGCCATTGCTGGCGTAGCAAATAGCATAGAAAGCAATGAAATATTAGAACCAGCAGAAATTGATTTAGCCGAGCTTTCCGATGAAGATTTAATGCAATATCTTAATGAACAAAATAAACCCATTGTAAAAAAATCAAGTTAATACCATGCAAAAAAAACTCATATTTCTACTAGTTAGCACTAGCATATTCATATCTGCTTTTGCACAGGAAATAGAAAAAAAGAAAGCCAATATAGAAGCACTTAAAGCGGCTTATATTACCAAACAGTTGAATCTTAGCCCCGAAGAAGCGCAGCAATTCTGGCCCTTGCACAATCTTTATATGGCAGAATTAAAGAAAGCTAGAAAAGAGCGGATGAGCAATGAATTGGCATTTGAAGAGCAAGCTTTGAATATTCGTAAAAAATACAACCTAGAATTTAAGAAAGTATTGAACAATGAAGAGAGGGTGAATAATATGTTTAAGTGTGAAAGAAGCTTTAATATGATGCTTCACAAAGAACTTACTAATAGAAGAATGAATCACGCTGGTTCTAAAAGAAGAATGGACGAACCAAGTGAAAAGTATTAACTCAAATTCGGTTTAAATAGGGGAGCCATTATAAACGGGACTATTTATATCGTGGTAAAAAAGGAAGGACCATTTTTTATGGTTTCCTTCTTCCCACCATTTCCGCCTGAGCTCCATACATTTTTTACCATCAAAATCATATTTGGCCACAAACCTATTTTTCATTTGTTGTAATTGTGGTGCATCATCGCCTCCAAAAAAGCAGGTGTGCTCATCTTCAACCAGCCAAAATACTTGGTGAAATTTGCAGTGCGCACCTGTAAGTTGGTAGTGAATATATCCATCAATAATACCTTGGTCTTCTTCTAGCCAAACAACTTTGCTGAATTCTTCTAACAATGCAAAGTCGCTGTTGATATAAGAAGCGGAACCTATCCCCATGGCATAATCAAATTCTCTTCGCTGCACATAATAAGTAGCGTAAGGAAAGGCAATCAATTGCTCACCAGTAGCTTCAGATTGAATGGTGATGCCACCAGCATGATCTTTGTGTAAATGACTCATTAATACTTTGGTAATCTGCGAAGCATTATAACCTGCTTTTTCTAAATTCTCATATAGCTGTGGTTTACCATTGGGCAAATTGTATCCGAGGCCTGTATCAATTAAAAGAATATCTTTTTCGGTAACTACTAAAAAGGGCTGAATTTCTACCAGAATACTTCCGGCAGGCCTATTGCTATTTGGATTTTTGTCGGTATCAAATGGAACAAAAACCTTTGTTTTATCAATACTAAAACTACCTTCAGAAAGCGGAATGATTTCCATAAATAAATAAGTTTAACGCAATACCATTTGCCTATCGGCATCTAATCTTAAAAGAATAAAAATTAATATTGTAAAAGACAGCAACGATGATCCACCATAACTGATGAATGGAAGTGTTATGCCCGGTGAAGGGAAAAGCCCGATGGTCATGCAAATATTAAAAGCAATATGAAAAAAAAGTATGCTTACAACGCTGTAGGCGTAGACCCTGCTGAAAGTACTTCGTTGTCGCTCTGCAATATGAATAAGCCTAAAAAGCAGAAATAAGTACACCAATAAAAAGGCAAAACAACCTACAAAGCCAAAAGCTTCTCCCAATGAGGTAAAAATAAAATCGGTGCGCTGTTCAGGTACATATTTGCCACGTGTTTGGGTGCCTTTTAAAAAACCTTGACCAAGAAATCCACCTGATCCAATGGCTATTTTACTTTGTCGCACATTATAATCATCTGGTTTGCGAGGAGCTTTACTGCTTTTTTTAGCAGATCTTTTATTATCACCGCAATCATAATCCTTACCAAATGCACTGTAAACCCTAGCACTTTGGTAGCATTCAAGTACATTATTAAAAATGAATGGTACGGCAAATCGCTGAATTCCTACACAAGTAAACCAAATAAAAAGAATTAAGTAGAGTAATCCTTTTTTCTTTTTAATAAGTTTTCTATAGAGGTAAATAAAAAGAATGGCAATAGCAGTGAGTAATATGGCCAAGGTATCTGGTTCTACCAACAGTGTTGAAATAATCAAAGCCACAAAAGAAAAACCAATTATTAATACAATGGGTGAAAGCCCCTCTCTAAACATCACCAGAAAAAAACTAAAATACACCAATGCCATTCCCGACTCGTGCTGTAGCACTGAAATCACCGCTGGTAAAAGGGTAATGATTGCGGCAATAGCTTGGGATTTGAATTTGGTAAAATCCGTTTCTTGTCGCGACAAAAATTTGGCAAGTGCTAGGGCTGTAAAAATTTTGCAGATCTCTACTGGCTGAAGGTTAAAGCCACCTCCCATTGGAATCCAACTTTTAGAGCCGTTTATATTTTTACCAATCACAAAAGTGGCTATCATTAATAAAATACCAAATGCATATAATAAGTTAGCAAATGCAGTAAAAATTTTACTGTCGGTTAAAATAATAAATGTAGCTATAAAAGTACAAAATCCCGCAAAATAAAGTTGTTTGCTATAACTACTCTTGCCATTTAAAAAAGTACTGAGCCAGTCGCCTGTACCCCTGTACTCTACCATGAAAATGCAGACCAATCCTATCGTTACCAAAATTGCGTACAACCAAATTACGGTTATGTCAACACCATGTGATATGTTTTTTTGTTTGTTCATGGCTTTATATCCCTAATCTTTTTTCGTTTGTCGTTCCCCAGCAAAAGAGCTGTATTGAGTCTTATTTTGGTAGTAGTATCTTTCCCTTCTACTGGTTTAGAGCCAGGCTCAAGTAAGGGCTCTGTATTGGGTTTCTGGCTGGGTTCAATGGCATCATTTTTTTCAGATGCTTCTTCTAAAGCAAGTTTGGCAAGTCTTGCCGCTCTTTCTGCGTCTTTTCTAGTATACCAATTTTTGATGGCTTCGGGTATCAAATTCATATTTGAAACCCGCTCTGTTGTTGCTTTTCCTGCGGTGCTGATGGTATCATTTAAATACTTCTCCATAATAAGACCCGCAATAGGGCCCGCAGCAACAGAACCATAGCCCCCATTTTCAACCACCACAGCTACGGCAATTCTGGGATTATTTTTTGGCGCAAAAGCAACAAATAATGAGTGGTTTTTTCCGTGCGGATTTTGAGCAGTACCTGTTTTGGCGCAATATTCAATACCCGGAATTTTTATATGAGCTGCTGTACCATAAACCGTTACATCATGCATTCCATCATTCACTGCTTGGTAATCACTGTCAGAAATATTGGTAACCGTATGTTTGCTTCTGTATTTGTTCATAAAGCTGCTGTCTTCTATCTGCTCATGTTCAATACTATCTACAAAATGAGGCGGAAAATAAAAACCCCTATTGGCTATAATACACATGATATTAGCCATTTGTAAGGGGGTTGCGGTCATTTTATCTTGACCAATACCGAGCGTTAGTACAGAACAGCTATTCCACCTTCTAGCACCTCCAAAATATTTATTGTAAACACTTGTATCTGGAATATTGGCTTTGTCCTCACTGGGCAAATCCACTTCCAGTCTCCTGCCCAACCCAAATGCATTCATATATTCCTTCCATTTCAGGTAACCCTGATTGGTATTCGCATACTTTTTATTATCAAGTGCTTTTCTAAAAACATCTGAAAAATATGCGTTGCATGAATTGGCCAATGCGAGCCTAAGATTGGCAGCGTGACCGGGATTGTGGTGTTCACAACGAACATAAACACCACCGCAAGCGCCATAACCACCACCACAACCCACTCCATACGAAGGGGTAATCAAACCCTCATC